>PUNP01000397.1 GCA_003551785.1 Candidatus Brocadiaceae bacterium
AAAGTGAATTAAATCTTTTGGATGTATGAATAAGTTACTAAGAGGCTAATGATGCGAATTATGTTCATAGGAACGCCTGAATTTGCCGTGCCTTCACTGTCCCGGCTCGTAGAACTGGACCTGGATGTATGTATGGTAGTGACGAGGCCGGATTCCCGGCGTGGCCGTGGCCGCAAACTGGCCCGTTCGTCGGTAAAAGAGTTTGCGCTCTGCCAGGGGTTCTCCACCTATCAGCCGGAAAAGTTTTCTTCTGAAGAGACAAAAGCTGTACTCGAAAGGGTTCAGCCGGAAATTGGAGTAATTGTTGCTTACGGCGAAATTTTGAAATCCTGGATTATCAATAGCTTTCCGGGCGGTTTATTTAACCTGCATGCTTCTTTGCTGCCACAATACAGGGGAGCGGCCCCAATAAATCATGCTATTTTGAATGGTGAGAAAGAGACTGGTGTGACTGTGCAGAGAGTTGTCCCGAAAGTAGATGCCGGGCCGATTTTAGCTCAGAGAAAAACCGAGATTGGTGAGCGGGAAACTGCTGAAGAACTGCACGACAGGCTGAAGTTGATCGGGGCCGGATGCCTGGGAAAAGTTATCGCCGCACTTGACAGAGGAGAAGAGCTAAAAGAAATGCAACAGGATGAAGAGGAAGTCAGCACAGCCCCAAAATTGTCGAAACCCGACGGCAGGATAGATTGGAATCAAGATGCTGAGGCTATCAGGAATCAGATAAGAGCATTGACCCCGTGGCCGGGGGCGTACTGCCATTTCAAGTGTGATATTGAAGGTCAATTAAAAGTTTTGATCACGAAAGCTGAAACTTGTGAATTAGAACACAGCACCGAAAGTGGCACAGTTATGGGCATAACCGAAGAAGAACAAATAATCGTTGCTTCGGGTAATGGCAGAGGACTGGTTATTCAGCGTCTAAAACCTGCCGGTAGTCGTGAAATGTCCGCCAGTGATTTTGTTCATGGCCGGCATGTAAAGGCAGGAGATAAATTTTAGCCCGCATTTCTCACAAACCGTAAGGCTAGGTGGCCAAATTATAATCCATAACGGCCGCCGAAGCAACGACACATATCAGGATAAGCGGCTTTAGTGTAAGGAGTTAATTGGATGATTTATGTTGAATCGTTTTACCACAGTGGCGAATAATTGTAGCAAACGGTGCTTTGCCCTGCGGGCAAGGGGCAAGAAAGTTCTTAAAAAATACTCAAACAGCTTTGGATCGGCAATGACCCTGATAATATTCGCCATATATTGCCGATTATTCCCAAGCGAGACGATTGGAGTAAGGAAAGCAAATATGTCTTTTCAATACCCATTTAGCCTTTTTTGCCCGTTTATATCCTTTTCCGAAGGAAAATTATGGAATTTGCGCCCTCCAAAAATGTTACAGGTGGGAAAATTTAAGGGAATCCCGGGATTGCCGATACGCAAAAAACCTTACAGCGCAAATTCCTCTTCAACAGGCTTTCTTGCAAAATAATATAATTTGAACTATAATACTTGTAGATTACGTTATATGTTTTTTTCGGATATCCTTATATCTTTATATCTTTGCGGACATTGAGATTGCGCAAGCGAGTCGTAATCATCTTCAGTAAAAAGAGTCTTGTTGGTTCACTGAGGACTTAAAGGCGACTTTTTTTCGAATAACTTCATATTCATCGATATGGGAGTGAAACGATGACAGGAAAAAAAACTAATAATCCTTCCGGATATGATTCCAGACTGAGAGCCAGGGGGTATAATAAGAGGTCGAAAGGCCTTGGGAAAATAGTTAAGGATAGCCCTTTTCTGATCGTCAGCTTCGTTTTTCATGTTTTTATTCTCCTGCTTTTAGCTCTTATCACCGCCCAGGAGCCGCGTGAGGCCAGACAGCGTATACGTGTGCGCGTTGATGAAATGGCTGAGGAAGATTTGACTATCGAGCCGATGGTGATTGAGCGGCAGCTGTCGACCGACCCTATGGCTGGCGGCGGAGATGGCGGAGTCGGTGATGCGGGGGGAAGCCAGGGCTTTTCCGATGCCGCCGGCGCCGTCGACGGTATAGACGCCCCAAGTGTAGACGTATTGGGTATGCAGGCTGCCGTTGGGGGCGGTGATTCAGGTCAATTCGACGGTAGAACAGGCTCGGGCTTTGATGTTGCGGCCGGTGCAGGTGAGGGGGTTGAGGGTGCTGTCGACCAGTTTGCGGTCGCCACGATGAATTCGGCCGCAAGAGGGAAAACTTTAGTTGTCCTGACTATCGACCGAACCCGAAGCGTGGTTTATCTTAACCTGCCCCGCCTGATTGAACGTATGGATAATTATTTCGAGGCACTTGACCTCAATTTAACCTCTGAGATGATGAATAACGCAGAATGGGTGGTCGTGGGCTATGGCCAGGACGTCACTTTCCATACTTCCCCCTCCCGAGACCTTGAACATATCAAATCGGCTTTAAGAAGCATAGATATATGCCCTACCGGTGAACAGAATCTGGGCGCCGCCCTCAATACTATCATCGACCGGTACGGAGACTACGGGCACAGACGCATGCTCATCGCTTCCATGACTGATGGTTATGGTTCAGATTTGCGTAATGACGCACTGCTTGAGCGAACAATCAGGAGGATAAATAACAGCCGAGGCTCGCTGTTTGTTTTCGGACATGAGGCTGCCTTTGCCAGTAACCGTAAAAGGAAAAGTTTAACTCTTGATCCTGACCTGCTGAAACCGGAGGATCGTGCTGCTATTCGCGGATTTGAGGGGCAGAGCATCAGTGATTGGGTCGATGCCGGCCCCGAGTCCCCGCGGCGGGAACTTTGGGGCGGAAGCCGTCGCTGGGGATGGGACGACAGGCATCTGCCGGCCTCCGGGTTCGGTATGTATGCTATGAATCGTATGGTTTTGGCTACCGGCGGCATCTACTTCCTGCTTGAAGACGAATCCGATTATGATACGGAAAAACTGTATGCTCAATACCGGCCGGATATCTGTTCGATTGCCGAGTATGACCGCAGGATGAACGAAGAGCCGCTCAGGGCCGCATTGAGGGTGACATGGGATGAAATCCCCAATTTTTACGTTCCCCGAGATATCCGCTTTTTAAGGGTTACTGAATCCGGCCCACAGGAATCAGGGAACCTGGAAGAACGGGTAAGGTCGGCTCTGAACACTGCAAGAGAAGGGCGCCGATATGCCGCCGAAAGAGCCGAACAGTTGAAAGAATTGCTGGACAGACGGGATGTGCGCTCAATGAATCACTATATGCGCTGGAGGGCCCATGCACAAGTTACTATCGCAGAATTGAAACGTATGCGGTTCATGTTAGGCCAGTACGCCGAAGTTCTGAGTTCCAACTGGGAACGACATGGGCGCAGATATTCGTACCCCCGTTTCCTTGATGTTCTGGAAATTAATCAGGAAGAATACGGACGTCAGTTCAGAGCCCTTGAGCTTATTGAGGAAGGCAGGAGCGGGGATGAAATGATCCGAAGCCTGGAAGGCTGTCGGTATTACATAAGAATGGGAAGCGGCAGCGCACCTCAGGATTTCGTCGGCCCCAGAGCCGCCCGGGAAGAATACGACGAGGCCCGCCAATATGCTCAGATGGTCAAGGAAGAGCACGTGGATACCCCCTGGGAACTCCTAGCCGACAGAGTACTTAGGAATATCCACCCCTTCAGAGTATATGTTCGCGAACGTCGTCCCTCCAGTCCAAGGCCCCCGCAATTAAATTTGTAACTGTTAGTTCTTTTTACTTTGTCCTTGATAAGGTTCTTGCTATGTCTGTTAAGCCCTGCCGAGAAAAATGGAAAGGTTACATGACCGACCGTGAACGGTTTAATGCTCAGATGCATTATAAGCCGTTCGATAGATGCTTCAATATGGAATTCGGCTATTGGAATGAAAATTTCCAGCAATGGTCGATGTTCCGTGATAACGGTATTACAAATAATGAGGAAGCGGATATTTTTTTCAATTTTGATCGTATTGCGGTAGTCGGTGGACTTACATTTATGCATCCACCTTTCTCCAATAAAGTTATTAGTGAGACCGGAACAACAAAAACGGTGATGAACGGGGATGGTTTGCTCGCTGAGGTACCTAAAGACGGGCATGATACGATACCCCATTATACTGAAGCAACCGTGAAAACGCCGGAAGATTGGGAAAAAGTCAAAAAGGAAAGGTTCGACCGTAATCATCCCGACCGTAAGCTCAATGTTGAAGAACTCAAAAATCAACATCCGACCGATCGTGATTATCCTTTAGGTATTAGTTGCGGCTCGATGATCGGGCGTATCAGAGATATGCTCACTTTTGAAGGGCTAGCCTTCGCTTGCTATGATTACCCCGATATGGTCGAGGATATGGTCGAAACCTGCTGCCTGCTTGTTGAAGACCTCCTTGATCAGGTCCTTGGAGAAATAGATTTCGACTATGCCTCCGGCTGGGAAGATATATGTTTCAAAAGCGGCCCTATTGTCTCTCTTGACTTTTTCGAAAAAGTTGTCGGCCCCCGATATAAACGAATCAGCTCCAAATTACATCAGCATGGGATTGAACTATGGTACACCGACTGCGATGGCGATGTCAGGCCCATTTTGCCGTGTCTGCTCGAAAATGGCATCAACTGCCTCTTCCCTTATGAAGTTAATTCTTGTATCCATCCTGCTGAATTGCTCAAAGAATACGGGAAGGAACTCCGTATTATGGGCGGTGTGGATAAGCTTGAACTGGCTAAGGGCCCCAAAGCTATAAAAAAATATCTTGAATCACTGATTCCTTTAGTTGAACGGGGCGGATATATACCATTCTGTGACCATCGATGCCCGCCTAATGTGAAGGAAGAAGATTATCTGTACTATCTTGATCTGAAAGGTGAATTGTTCGGTATGG
>PUNP01000296.1 GCA_003551785.1 Candidatus Brocadiaceae bacterium
AGGAGGTGGCGGAGCAAACGCCTTTCCAGGTCTTCTAAATCGGCGACACGTGGAGCGAGAAAATCATCTTCCTGGAATAACTTACGCCAATGCCTCATAGTTCTGGCACCAGAGAACTCAGCGGTATAATGTTTTTCGCGAATCCTTCCCAAAAACTCTTGTCTGAAAGACTCATCCCGCAGCATACCGGCATGGGCCACGAATATTTCGGCAATTTTTTGACCGGCTTTAGCACGTAAATCATCCGCCAGCCCCTCAATCTCAGCTAAGGCATTGTCAAAGGCCTTCAATAAGCGATCCGTTTCCTCGTCAACTTTATTTTCAGGGATAAAGTGTGAGGGGATCCGCACTCCTTCCGCTTCGAGTAAGAATACTTCACCGATACTTATCCCTTTTGAAACTGGTATGCCTTGTCTGATATCCATAAAATAGATCGTCCTTTATAACTAATCAACATTAACGGCATCTTCAATGTAAAAATTGTAGCTGACCAATTTATTAAAAACCTTTTCTGCCTGTTCGGCATCTTCGCCTTCTATCTCAAATTCAACATCATCTAGCGGCGATAATTCGATGGAATAGACCTCGTTGTGGTCTTTAGCATTAACTTGTTTGCCATTAAACTCGAAAAAAATTTCAGAATCGAAACAATTGGCTAACTTAACAATTCTTTCTAAATGACGTTTTACCTGTTGACCTTTTTCGATAGAATCTTCCACAAAAAAATCCTCTTCTACCAAATAACGCATGACCTCAAGGGCTTGTTTTGAATCACTCCCCTCAGAACAGACTTGCATCCTCGCCCCGTGTCTGCCGCCTAAGCTCATTAACCCCATTACACTTTTTCCGGAAACCTCACGTCCGTCGATTTCGACTGTTATTTCAGACTCAAATAGTTGAGCTAACTCTGCAAATCGCTGTACCGGCCTGACATGAAATCCGAGCGGGTTATCTATAGTTAAATCACAGTTATATTTTTGTGGAGAGTTCATATTATTAAATAACCATTAACTCATTTTACTGCTCATTTCTTTTACCAAATCTGCGACCTCCTCTTCGTTTCGCGCCTTAAAAAGGAAACGCCTGAAATCTTCTGATTGAGTCATGTTACTAACAGTTTTCATAGCTTCAATATACACGTCAGGGTCTGATTTAGGACCAATAACCAGAAAGACAGCTTGTACCGGCAGACCGTCTAAAGAATGGAATTCAATGCCATTCTTGCTTAATCCCAGTGCTATTGAGATGGAAGACACCTCGTCCATACGCGCATGAGGCAAGGCCATAGAGCGACCTATTGCTGTTGTGCCCAACGTTTCACGTCTGACTAACTCTATGAGGACGGGTTCTAAACTATCCTGTTCTATATCTCCGGTATTAACCAATAATTTCAAGACTTCATGAAGGGCTCCGTCCCTTTCTTCCGATGCTATTTCCATACATACATATTCTTTGGAAAAATTCTCAAACAATTTCATATGATTTTTAATTCCCAATAATTAGAAGTATCAATTATGATTTTTCCCTTGTTTTATTTTCGCCGAGGTCTTTTGGATGTTATTTTACCATGCAATTTAGTTATCCTGCGTTCAAGCTTATCGAAAGCCTCATCAATAGCAGCATAAAGATCATGGCCCTCTGATTTTGTCACTAATACTTCTTTATGGCATTTTGCAATAGTTTCTACACATTCAAGACCTGCATCTTCGTCAAGAGTAACTTTTATACTGATAATATGGTCGTCATAACGTGAGAGTTTGTTGATGCGTTCCCTGATATGACTTTCCATTGCTTCGGTTAAATCCATATGCCGCGCACTGATATTAATTTCCAAATTAAGCCTCCTCATAATATGAACATTGATTAATCTTGATTTTTATCCGCCTTTTTTCCCGTGTCCAGTTTCACTGGATCACTGTAAATTTCAGATATGCTCTCTTTATTTATTGTTTGAAAATCCTTCTTTTTGCCGCCTATCATGCCCGCAGTGACACAAAATCGTATTGCATCTTCAACCCTTAAATCCAGGTTAATTATTTCACTCTTAGGCACCATAATCACGAAACCCGTTAAAGGTGCGGGCGAGTTAGGAATAAAGACGGCTACAAGGTTTTGGCCTGCATGTTCTTGAAGGTCTGTAAGCCCTATACCAGTTAAAAAACCCATTGAATAAATACCTTTACGAGGGTATTGAACAGCGACAACATGTTTAAATTCCATTTTTCCCCGGGAGCCAAACATAAAATCAGCTACTTGCCTTGCATGTGGGTATATCCCCTTAATAACCGGGAATTTTTCAAAAAAACTGTCCACTTTTTTTACCAGTTTTGCCCCTAAGTAACCACGCAAAAATATACCCATTAACAGAACTGCTAATGCAACACCGGTAATCCCAATAATCCCCCCCGTAAAATGAGGGTAGTGCTCTTCCACATATTTACGCCTTTCGGTAACGCTGACTGTCGCTTCTTCCGGTGCTCCCGGGTAAAAGAATTCAAAAATGTCCACATTCCTGCTGATAGTTTGCTTAAAAACCAAGTTAACTTTACTCCCCAAAATGTTATCCATTTGAGCGTAAAGCCATGACAGCAGGAATATTGTAATCAAAATAGGAAACAAAGCAGCAAGGCCGGTTAAGAAAGCACTTTTAAGACGAGCTGGAATGCTGATACTTGTCATGTAATGCCTTGTAAACCGATAGTAGGTGTATCAAAAGTTGAATATGTTCAGTGCAACCCCCCAACTCATCTCCACCTTCAACAACACTGAGCACGGCAAAAATGCTTCGGAGTTAACAAAGGACTTTCAAAAACTTCAACTGTATCATTGTATACCGTTTACTCTTGTTTCGTCAAGTTAATATGGTCGACACCAAATGAAAATATACTATGTTCTTCCTCTTTAAAACGTGCATAAGCGGTGCTGTCCAGGCCTGCATTTTTCACATCCTGTAAGGCTAAGGGGCCTTTCTAATTGTTTTTATGGATTCAGACGTAGCGCCGATAGTTCAGATGCAAGCTGCAGTTAGAATCCAGATATTGTCAGGTTGGAGCAGAACTGCAATGCAGCAAATGAGCCACTGCCTCCCGGCCTGCGGACAGCTATCCTGCATATTTCATAAACCAACGGCAATATTTAACATAACAGATTGAACTACAAAGTATTACATGTTATTATTGAACCATTTAAAATTTACAGTGTGTACAAACGGTTTTTCAAACAGCGGTTTACCCTGCGGGCGCGTGAAATATGCAGGCTATTTGGCTGTGGTATGATTCACCTTAAAGCCTGTTCAAATCGCTGTAAAAGTCATTGTAATAATTACAATTAAATTATAAAGAGAATGAGTCATTACGGGGATGCCAGGCCCACGGAAAATGTAAATGACGCTCAGCACAAGACCGCACATTGTCCGGAATATGAAAACATAGCTGTTAAATGCTTCACCGGCGTTGCCGATATGATGTGCTGCGGAAAAAAGAAGGGAAGAAGCCGGCAGGATGAATAACAGTGCCCAAAATTTTTTTAACCCAAGAAATTGGCGTAAAACATGCAGGCTGCCTCCGAGAAGTAAAACCCGGAATAAAAGCTCTTCATAAACACCCGCCCCAATCCCGAGTAAAAGCCTGTTTAGAGGCAAAGCAGTTAGTGAGGGATATATTGGCCTTATTATGAGCAAATTAAGAATTGCCTGGTCCAGCTTATTGGCAAAAAAACCTATGGTGCTGAATAATAGAAGTGCATACAGAAGGCTTTCCAATACCATGAAAAAGCCATATAAGACCGACATCGTACCGGTGTGCTGAATGTGCCATAAAGCTAATACCACGCCGCATATGACAAGTAGGTTGATGACGGTCGTAGCCGGAAGACCTAATACCGCCAGAGGCCCCGTCACCCAAACTTCAGCTAAGTTGCGAATATTGCTGCCACTTTGCACTATACCGATTTGGTACAAAACGATCAGAGGAAGGATGAAAACTAGACTCATGCTCCAACTTCGGGATACATGATAATAGGTATTATCTGGCTGATTCGTTTCAGTATCTATGATTTTTGCTTAATATCTTTTGATTATTCCAATTGTGAAATAACTTTTTCCAAGAGTTCGAGTTCGTGGGTCAATGCCTCACGCCGGGCGCGCATCCGTTTAAAATCCCGTAAATCACTGAACAGATGTGCCTCCTGTTCAAACTCAATATCAACATACTCGCCCCATTTCTTCAATATCCCTTCCCTCTCATCTAAATTTTCAGAAGCACTTTCAATAGCCGCCTGATCAACCTCCTGAGGCTCCGGAAAGTTCTGGATGATACTTTCAAGCAGGTGATCATACATTTCCGTGGCGTCTTCAGCGGCGGATTGGGCTTTCCCCTTCAATTCTATGAGCTCATCGTTAAGCTCAAGGGCATGTTTGATACTATCTACACCGTCAGAAGTGTCAGGCATCTTTTCCCTAAGCTGTGCTACACCGCTGATTTTAGCTTCACCTAACTTTTCCACCCTTTGTTTCAGACGGATTACCTCATCATTCAAAGATTTGTTTTTTTCCACTTCATCTGTTTTAGATTGTTGGATACCGTTTCTTATCGATTCGACATAGGCTTTATAGTCATTTATGACTGATTCCCATTTTCCCTCATCAGCTTCATCATCAAGATAAAGAGTTCGCAAGGGCAATTTTTTTTCCTGTAGTCTCAATAATATCTCTTCCAAAGCATGCATACGTTCAAGTAAAACAACTTGTTCGACTGATTTTTTCCTTTCATCTAAAGCTTCAAACAGACTGTTGCGCATTTGACGCCATTGGGCTTTAATATCGCCTTCATGTTCATCGACGTAGCCCAGTACGGCATCACGGTTATGAGCTATTTTCGCA
>PUNP01000227.1 GCA_003551785.1 Candidatus Brocadiaceae bacterium
AGGGGCGTGGCCGAAAAGGTGCAAAATGAGAAATATAGTAACACAAGATGCCCTTCATAGTATAGCACGCATCCCTGCGTGCGCCCTGGACAGGCAAGATGCCTGTCATACATTCCGCCTGCACCTTTCCGGCCACGCTGCTAGGGGACGAAAAGCCATTCGCCCCTACGGGTAGACCTCAAAGATCGTAAAATTGCACGGAGGACAGCAACGAAAAGTCCCAGCATCACTTTTGCAAAACAGCGTCCAGAAGAATATCCGCATCGAAACGCACGGGGTCAGTGCACGGCAATCCCGTTTCAGACCGGACATCTTGTACGGCTTTTATAGACTGCTCTTCACTAAGTTGAAAAGTATTCAAGGCCACAGCGGCCACTTTCGACGGATAAAGGACTCCGGCGGCATCGGCCACTTTCTCATAAAGCTCCACTACACGGCTGAGACCAGGAATCTTTAGCTCCGGGAAACTATGAAGATGCTCCTGCCCGGCTCGATGCACAAGTATCATGTGCGTCGGCTGCATGCCTCGGATAAGCGGCAGCGTTGCAGACGACCCCGGATGCAATATAGACCCCTGACCCTCCAAAAAAAGCATATCGTTTTCCGCCCCGGCCCGCAGCACCATCTGCTCGATCGCTGAGGCGGCAAAGTCAACACGTACAGAGTCAATAGCGACCCCCTCACCGGATATCATGACCCCAGACTGGCCGGTAGCTAAAAATTTGGATTGTATTCCACGGGCCGTCGCCGCGGCATTGAGCTCAAGCGCAGCGCATTTTTTCCCTATCGCCATATCCGTACCCACCGTCAGCACACGACGGCATTTCAGACCGGCCGCTTCGCCCCTGGCCACAGAAAGACCTTCCGGTTCCCGCCTCACATCCCATATCCACTGCTTTTCACCAAGCATCCCTACATATTCTGGAATCTCGGAAAGCGGTGTATGCAGCCCGTTTACTATCGACATGCCCATACCTAAAGCATCTTTCAGTTCCCGTCCCCACTCCTCCGGCAATTGACCACCTGAAGGCGCTATACCAATGACCAGCACATCCGGCCGATAAGGTGCCGTTTCCTTGACGGAAGAGACGATGGGGACGTCCCTTTCGATTCCAGCACATTCAATAAGTTCACGCCCCGCACAGTCAGAATCAATCACGGCTGTTATGTTATGGGGACTGTACCGAAGCATGGTCAGCCCCGTTTTACCTTTAGGCCCCAAGATGCCATTGTGCAGTAAAATTGCTATACGATGGTTTTGTTCGATCATTCTCCTGGAATCTCCTTATTTCGGCTTGAAAAAACTCCTATCCCCGCTTTATTGTTGGGTATTAGCGCCCCGCCTTTAATATCAGCCCCAATAAACGGATCGTTCTTTAGATTCAAATGGCTGTCCAGATCAACAAAATCAACCAACGGAGAGATATGCGCCATAGCGGTATTCGCCACAGCACAATCCCCATAGCATCCCAGCATAACGGAAAGTCCGCAGAGCCGGGCGGCATGTATAATTTTTATTGCCTCCGACAGTCCCCCGCATTTCATCATCTTGATCACTACGCCGTCGACATACTCTGATAACTGCAACACATCATTCGCTTTAAAGCAGCTCTCATCCGCGAAAAGATCAATATTCGTCTTCTCCTGCAGCACGCGCCATTGATCGTGCTCTCCAACACCAAGCGGCTGTTCCACCAGTTTTACACCACGATCGGACAGCCAGCTGCACATTTCAATTGCCCCCTGCAAATCCCACCCGGCATTGGCGTCAACGATTATATCCGCTCCCCTTGCCGCTTCCCTGACGGCCTCGACACGTTCCTTATCCGCCTCTATACCCTTTTTATCACCCAGTTTGACCTTCAGTATGGAAAAGGCGTTACCGCCTTGCACCTGCTCGTGGTCAAGTTCAAGGCGCGCACCGCAGAGCCAGCTTTCCGTCAATTCGGCCGCACGCTCCGGCGGTTCAATGCCGATTGTTACGGAGGTTGCCGGAATGGAATTTATGTCCAACCCCCAAAGCTTCCATAGCGGCAGCCCGGCCCGCTTGCCAAGCCAATCATGCAAAGCCGTATCGAGCGCCGCCATCGCCGCCGATGGAATGACGGGGAATTTTGCTGCAATTGCACCATATAACCGCTGCCGTTCAAACGGCACATAATCAGCGCATAATCGACTTACAGTATCCAACCATGACGTGATATCTTGCGTGGTTTCACCGTAATGCCCGACGGAAAACGGACAGGCAGAGCCCCATCCTTCGATACCGTCACTCTCCACGCTCAGCCAGACATTTTCAGTATCGCCGGAAACACCTCGGCTGATACGTAAAGGCACGCGTTTACTCAGCTTCACTATGTGATATTTAAGTTTCATCGCAACACCTGTAAGTATTCGTTAAACCACCTCAACTAATCACCAACGGAAAATTCGTTGCTGGTTGCTGGTGACAGCCAAATAATCAGTCGGGTAACAGCCGACACGAAAAGATGAGAAACTGCTCAATTTCCCCAAAAAGCAAGAAATTTACAAATAAGATACTACGCATTTTCAGAGACTGCGCTCTGAAAATGTGGCGTCTGACGGCGCAGTTAAAGCGTGACACAGACATTCCTGTCTGTGATTACTTTTGTCGTCAAGACACCACAGACAGGAATGTCTGTGTTACTCAGCATCGACAAAAAAATGTCAATGTGAGTATTTTAAGCGCCTGAAAATCATCATTCCACAAGCACAGGGCACGGTGGTGATGTGACGTAGTTTACTGACGACTTACGTCTGAAGGTTTACCGTGCTACTCGCTGATGTCAATCCCAAGTTCACCGAGTTGCTCTTCAGATACCTGAGCGGGCGCGTTAGTCAGCATACACAGTCCACGCTGCGTTTTGGGGAAAGCGATAGTTTCCCTGATATCTTCGATGCCTATCAGCTTGCTAACGACCCTGTCAAGCCCGAGCGCTATTCCGGCATGAGGCGGAGCGCCATGGCGAAGCGCCTTCATCAAAAAACCGAAACGTTCCTCAACCTCCTCTTCGTCATACCCTAAGATATTAAAAATCTGCATCTGAAGTTCGGGGTCGGAGATACGGACACTTCCACCACCTAATTCCACTCCGTTGAGCACCAGATCATAAGATTTCGTTCTGGCTTCCGTAGGATTGGACTTGAGCAGCTCAAGGTCTTCCTCATAGGGTGCCGTGAATGGATGATGCGGGAAAGTCAGGTGCCCGCCTTCCTCGGCGCGTTCAAAAGCCGGAGCATCCACTACCCAGCAGAGTTCGAAGCTATCTTCCGGCACCATATCCATTTTAGCCGCTACATGACGCCTGAGCTGGTCCAGCGCCATATCGGTTTTCTGTCGTTTATCAGCAGCGAAGAGGAATAACGCCCCTTGATCACCGCCAAATCTATCCACTATCGCCTTGATCTCGGAATCATTAAAAAATTTAGCGACACCTCCGGCGGCTCCGTCTTGTTCAAGCTTAAACCATGCCAGCCCCGGCAAGCCGAACTGCTTAACCCACTCGATAAACCCGTCAATCTCACGACGCGTCAACTCCGCCCCTTCGGGCACGCAAATGCCTCGCACGCAGCCGCCCTCTTCAACGGCACTTTTAAAGACCCTGAAATCACACTCGGCAGCAATATCACTGATGTTATGAATCTCCATACCATACCGCAAATCGGGCGCATCGGTTCCGAAACGTTCAAAGGAATCGGCATAACTCATCACCGGCAGCGGCAGCGAGAGCGGCCCGCCCAGCACCTCGCAAAAAACCTCGGCCACCGCCCGCTCAGTCATCCCCATTATGTCACTTTCATCAACAAAAGACATTTCCAGGTCTAACTGAGTAAATTCCGGCTGCCGCGACGCGCGCACATCTTCATCTCTGAAACATTTCACTATTTGAAAATATCTGTCCAGCCCGCCGACCATCAAAATCTGCTTAAAAAGCTGAGGACTTTGCGGCAGCGCATAAAAAGAACCGAGGCTCAACCGACTGGGCACCAGGAAGTCCCGGGCGCCCTCGGGCGTGCTCTTCGTCAGGTAAGGCGTTTCCACCTCGATAAAACCGTTATCGTCAAAAAAACGCCTGAAAACCTGAAAAATGCGATGACGGGTTTGGAAAATCTTGCTTATTTCAGGCCGGCGCATGTCGATGAACCTGTATTTCAAACGCGTTTCAAGCGCGACATCACCGGGATTATCCACATCGAAGGGCGGAGATTCACTGGCGTTATGCACTTGCATTTTTTCAGCCTTCACTTCGACCATCCCTGTGGGAATATCCGGGTTCTCCATCCCTTCCGGCCTCTCGGAAACCAAGCCGGTCACCGACACACAAAACTCACTGCGCAGCCTGCTGGCCCGAGAGTGCAGTTCGGCATCGTCTTCCGGATTGAAAACCACCTGAACGATCCCCGTGCGGTCTCTGAGGTCAATAAATACAAGCCCGCCATGGTCACGCCAGTTAGCAACCCAACCGCTGACAGTCAATGTCTCTCCTATGTCCGATTCCCTCGGTTCACTGCAATAATGTGTTCTTTTAACCACGTTTCTAACCCTAAAAAATGTTCGTTCGATATTGAATCCTGCACTCTTCTGTAATTGTAGTTTCTATTATGTCGATGCCAGGTAACACAGACATTCCTGTCTGTGCAGCATAAAGCGTATTGGGGAATAAAACTGGCAGCAGCACAGACAAGGATGTCTGTGTCACATCAGCGTTGTTTTTTTATTTCTTTCGCTGCCTCGTCCCATCCGGCACTCCACTGCTTGCTGGTCTCCATATCCTTGATAGTCACCGTATTGTCGTTCAGTTCGGACTCGCCGATCAGCAGGCAAAAATCAGCAGCAAATTTATTCG
>PUNP01000534.1 GCA_003551785.1 Candidatus Brocadiaceae bacterium
AGGTTAGGTAGCCCCTGGTTTTAACCAGGGGAAATAAAAGATACAAAGATAAATGCGCCCCGGAAGGGGCGCGGTTGCACTTAAAGCTGCGGCATTTGCCCATTATTGCCTTTTCGGCCAAACCCCTATAATTTTACGTTGAGTTTTTTTGAATCAGCAAATAAGAGGTTAATTCCCGGACAGATGAAAAAAAAAGAAAAAGAAATTAAAGTAGGTATAATCGGATGTGGCGGACGGATAAACGGTGTCTTATATCGTGTTATGCAAAAAAGTCCTCACATAAAACTTGGTGCTTTATGCGATATATCAGAAGATTCAATCAATATGGCAAAAGACACTTTCAATTTTTCGGGGCCTTGTTTTAAAGACTATCGTAAGATGTTGCAGATAAGCGAGTTAGACTGGGTTTTTATAGGGTCATGGAACTGTTATCATGCAGAACATACCATAGCTTCATTTGAAGCCAACAAGCATGTTTTTTGCGAGAAACCGTTTGCAACCAGTACCGAGGATTGCCGGAGGATAGCACGGTCATGGCATGAAAGCGGGAAAATGTTCACTATTGGGTTTACCTTACGCTACTCACCTCATTATCGGAAAGTTAAAGAATTAGTGGATAGTGGAGGTATCGGCGAGTTGATTAGCATGGAATTCAATGAGACGCTTAGCTTCAATCACGGCGGTCATATAATGAGTGACTGGCGGCGAAAGAGAGAATATTCCGGCACGCATTTGTTAGAGAAATGCTGTCATGACATAGATATTGCCCAGTGGATCGTGGGCAGTCGTGCTCGGCGAGTTGCCGGCTTTGGCGGAAATGATTTTTTCCTCCCCCGTAATGAATATATGATGGAAAAAATTGGAAAAAACGAGAAGGGGCAACAGGCCTATCGGACCTGGCAGCAGCCAGCTTTCGTTAATCCATTTACCGGCGATCATGACGTTGTTGACAATCAGGTGGCGTTAATCGAGTATGAAAGTAATGTCAGAGCCGCTTTTCACACTAATATTCATGCTGCAATTCCCGAAAGACGGATGTATCTGCTTGGTAGTGAGGGGGCCATACGGTCTGATGTTATTCAAGGTACTATTGAGCTGGCCCGGATTGGCTTCAACGAACCGATACAAAATAAAAGTTCAGGGGCGAAAGGCGGACATGGTGGTGGTGACGATATTTTAGCCGAGAGTCTGAAAAATTCGATGCTTTACGGCACTGAACCACAGACAAGCGTTAAGGAGGGTTTTTACTCTTCGGTTACTACATTCGGCATTGATCGTGCCACCGAAGAGGGCCGGGTAGTTCAAATGAAACCCATATGGGAAGAAGCTGATATTAAATTTATATCATAATGTAGTCGTTGGTTTATGAAATGTCCGGGCTAATTATGTTTGACATTCGGTGCACGCCATGAAAAATGCGGCTCCAGGTCAGGGTAAGGATTTTCATGCGGGAAGGTACGTTTTTTCACGCCCATAAATTGTTCCTGCGCAAAATCGAGGAATGCTTCCCAGTCGATTTTCCCATGTTCATGACCACCGGGCCGATAGAATATCCCCATACGTTTTTCACTGCCGAGGAATCGGTAAACTTCACGCGCCGCCATATGGGTCTGCCATGTACCGGCGGGATTGGCGTGAAGATCGTCATAACCGTTTGTATTGAAATACGCCCGCGGGGCCACCAGAGCTTTCAAAAAGTGCTGATCAAAAGGAAGTTCGGCCTCATTACCGGCATACTTTTCCATCTCCGGCCCGAGCCAGTGAGGAAAGTTACGGATCATGTCCGGCAGACGCTCGGACCGGGGACCGTAAAAAAGGTAGCTGCCTGCGCCCCCAAGTCCGGAAGCATTGGGGGCGGTTAGCGCTATCCTTTCATCGGTGGCGCCAGCCAGAAGAACGGTTTTACCGCCGCGCGAATGACCGGTAATCGCCACCCGCGAGGCATCCAGGCCGCTGATTTGTCCGATGGCATCGACGGCGCGGTGATAGCCCCAGGCCCATGCTGCAAGCGCACCAAAACTCCGGTCGGGATAGAATCTGTACAACCCGGTGTCACGTTTCTTGACGGGAATATCGGGAACAATGCTTGTGCGGCTGAATACTCCCAGCGCGAAACCACTATCAAGAATATCGTGGCGCAGTTCATCCGTCACCTTCAGATAGCATCCGTCACCTGTCAGAATAACCGGCAGCGGCGAATCAGCGTCGCGCGTGAGCACATCAAGACGGAAATGCAGCTCGCGGTGCTCGCCATGAACGATGCGGTACTGCGAATAAAAAGCCTCGTAAGGTCTCTGCCTGCTGCGGTTGAGAAGCTCAACATCGATGGATTTCGGTGCCGGGGGAAGTCCGCCATACTGGATGTCAATGACCTTGCTGGCGATCTCATTTCTCCTTTGCGGCCAGTCATCACGGTGCTGGAGAGGCGAACCATCTTCATCAACTAAAGGGTTCGGCAGTTCGGCCAGACGTACATAATTTTCGTTTTTCATCATTCATTTCTCCTATTAAAATTGCTCCCTGAGTCAGTCCCCCAAATAATTTGCAATATTTTTGCTGACAGGGGCTTATTTCATTCAGCGAGAAAAAGGAATCGCTTCATAGTCGTCAATTTGATATTGCCACTTTTCCCGGAGTTTTTCCGGAGGATCAAACGGATCATTTTGATCATTGAGTATATCCTGCAGACCAGCGTCTAACCACGCCTGGACTTGACTGAAAGCCGCTTTGTTAACCTGGTTTGACAGTTGATACGGGTCTTCTTGATTATCGAACAGCAGCCATGGACCATTTCGGTCCCGGACAAAGGTATAGCGTTCGGTTCGGATACCACGATAAGAGCGACCGCCGCGTTCAGTTCGCCAATCGGCAAAGGGATGATAGTTGGCGATCAATACACCCGTGCGGTCGGGACAGGTTCCAAACTCGACATACGGGCACAGGTTCAATCCTTCGACAGTGTTCGGGATAGGCAGACCGGCCATGGCGAGCAGAGTGGGCATTATATCCGGGGCGGCCAGAGGAGCGGAAACTGCCCGTGCGCTGGTGCCGTATCGGGCCGGATAGCGCAGAAGAAACGGGACTGAAACGGATTCGTCGAATGGCATTTGCTTACGTCCGCCCCTTTGCGGGGAGTCGCAATGCCAGTGTGATTCCAGCATATCGCCGTGGTCGGATGTGAAAACAAGGATAGTATTGTCCTTGATTCCCCGATTTCCCAGGGCGTTATCGATCCGTTCAACACACTTGTCCAGAGCGGTAATGTGTGCGTAGTAGCCGTTCAATTGTTGACGTGCCATATCCTGGCGGTGTATAGGGACATTATCCCGGAGAACAAGAGATTCCGGTGGATAAAGGGATTTCAATTCTTCCGGGGCGGTATCGTAAGGATCATGCGGGGGGCCGAAGGAAATAAACAGGGCGAAAGGCGAACTCTCGCTGCTTCGTTGATTCAGATAAGTGATGGCGTTTTCGGTTTGAGCATAAGCATCATAGCCTTTCCAGAGTCGCGGTTCAGTCTCATCCCCTGTATAATAGGGGGAATTATTATAGTCATGCGTGCATTCGAGCACTTTCCAATCGTCGAATCCTTGACGTCGCTCAGGCGGAATCGGCCGGCTGCGCCCGTGTCCGTCGAGATGCCATTTACCGATCCAGGCGGTGTCATATCCGGCGCGTTTCAGTTCCTGGGCAATCGAATGACCGTTATCGGGCAGGCATAGGTCATTCATGAACAGGCCGTGCGTTAATGGATACTGGCCGGTAAGGAGGCAGGCCCTGTAAGGAGTGCAGACCGGGCAGTTTGAGGTGGCATTAGAGAAGTTCAGACTCTCCCCGGCAAGACGATCAAGAGCAGGTGTTCTCACATTAGGATCACCTGCATAGCCTGTGGCATGAGACCGCATCTGATCTGCGAAAACAAAGAGAATGTTGGGTTTTTCTGAAATCATGTTGTGTTTTTCCATAGTTATTTGTTCTTACTGAATGTTTTTTCGTCCTGCTATCGAGTCCGGCACCATGTTCAAGTGGTAGATATTCAGTGAATCCCGTTTACGTTATCACCACATAATAAAGTGTCTTGGTAAATCTGGGAGGTTAATTCGCAAATATCCAGTAACCCCCTCCTACCGCTTTATATTCTGACTTCTATGAATTCCGTCTCTGCCGGATGGCCCGGAGAGAACCACGCTTTACGTCGAATTGGGCAGATGACAGCCGCAGCGCAGGTTGTCATCCCGTGATCATGATCCGCTGGCGGACGGCAGACCGGGTGAGGGCCTTTTCTGAGGCGAAGGCCGGTTATAAAATCCTCCAGCGTCAATGTTCCCGCCCGCTCGCGCAGGAAACCATCCAGCAGTGCCTGGCGCGTGCAGGAATTTTCTCCAGCTTTTTCGACTGCCATTTCTGAAAGCCTGCTATCCTGATAGTGATTCGAGTGAACAAGAAGCCCGCCATGAATCGGCAGCCGTGTGTGTCGTTTGGCGGTCGTTTCTATACCGACCGCCTGGCTGGTACCCGATGCCAGATAGTAGAAATGTCCCGAAGTTCGCTGAGCGGACTCGATTGCGGTCAGTGCCCGTTCATAGCACTGCGAGCGCAAAGCTTCGTGAATCATGGCCAGATACATTACGCCGGGGCGTGCGTCCATTGGACGAAGATTGGTGTTGCCGATAGCAATCTGCGCCTCATTCAGCCCTATTAGCGACAAGCAGCCGCTTGTCGTAAGCGTTACCCATTCCGGCCCACCGGCTGGTTCACGACGGAAAATGCGCATATGCCGCTCAGCAAATGCGCTCATGTCCCACGTTTGTCCTACATATGTATAATTGTCGGCGGTGACAGCGCCATCCGCG
>PUNP01000158.1 GCA_003551785.1 Candidatus Brocadiaceae bacterium
GCTTCAATCATACCATACCCGATCCTGTCCTTAACACTGGAGCATGGATTAAAACATTCCAACTTGGCGAATACTTGAGCATAAGACTCTGCGGTCAACTTTTGCAATTTAACCAGCGGCGTATTCCCAACGGTTTGCGTGACGTCTTCATATATATTTGCCATATAAATCACCTCAAAGCCAAAAAGTTAAAACCTAACACCTACAGGATAAATATGTTTTTTCTTCCAGAATTATTAAAATGTATAAAAAGCAATATAACTGTCTGGGGGTTCGGGAGATTGGGAAGAGAATTTAAATTTGATACATATCATCAATTACCATTTCTTCATCTTGCGTGATGCGTTGCGCCAGATCAGCAATCGTCGTTGAATTAAGCACCCCTACTATGGCATTGTTTAATTCAACCCAGGTGGGTCTTGCAGGGCAGGTATCGGACTTTGGGCAGAGATCACGGTTATCGACGCATTTAACCGGAGCGGGGGAACCTTCCAGCGCATAGAAGACCTGTTCGAGAGTCACATTTTCCGGACTCCGGGCGAGCCTGTATCCTCCATGCATACCGCGTTCAGCTATAATGATGCCGGCGGCTTTGAGCGAACTGAGTATGTGTTCTAAATATTTTACCGAAACCCCTTGCAGTTCCGCCAGTTCACCGGCCGGCACTGTTTTGTCCGGATAAGCCAGGCCCAATTCAGCCAGCACCCTTGCACCGTATCTTAATTTCGTAGAAATCTCCATGTGTTGCCACCTCCCGGGTATTTTAAAATATTATTTGAACGACCTAACAGCGTAAAAGTTTTATGCCAGCTTTTTAGCAAAAAAGCGGAGCGGCGTTTGACATTAGCCACAGATGCACCACTGAAAACGCGCCAAAGGTGCAGGATATGGCAGAATATATTATATCCTACCATAATACGGGACAATAATCAAACATCATCGACATTCATAAAAAAATCCCCCATCCACAACTTCTCGGATGGGGGATTATACAAATATGTATCGGTTATCACACCGGTACTGGTTTCAACAGGTTAGAAATTAATATTCATCCCTGCCAGGAATCCGGTACCACCACCGACTATGTCTTCATCACCTTCATCATTACCGCCGATTTCACCAAAGATGCTGACATTATCGGTAAAGTTGTGGGTGGCGTTGACATACCAGCGGCTGAAATTATCCACAGTATGCTTAGGTGCCGTATAACCGTAGCCCACCCCAACCAGCGTGTCTTCTACGATAGTCAGCGGAGCAATGAGAGCCAAATTAGCAGCCTGCCCCCTATAGATGGTGGTTCCGTACATATCCTGTCCCTGAAGTGCGGATTTAGCATCATTGAAGCTGTAATCGACAGCCACCATCATTCTTCCGACATGGGCAAGTTCCTGCATTTCGTAACTGGCTCTCACACCGTATGTGTGCATATAATCGCCTTTCCCCGCGTCGGAAGGTCTGATATACTGATAGAGCAGCCCGAACCCAATACCATCGAAATCAGCGGGTATCTGTTCGAAGGCGTCGGTGCTGGAATGCATGAACAGGTCAATGACATCATTGTCAAAATCTGTGGAAACAACAGCCGTCATGTATTCGGTAGGGATATCCACCCGAACGCTGGAATCGCCTCTTTCGGCGACCAGAGCGGTGCTGTCAAACTCATCTGTGGTGTTGAGTTCATAAGCGCCAAGTCCGCGGGGAATTCTGCGACGACGCCCGGCCAGGTTGACATCATAGTCAAGACCATGATTATACGGCGACTGCACAGCCAGTTCGGAAGAACCCCAATACAGACTCCCTGCGTAAATGACAGCGTGTCCGATATCGAGACCGACATATGCTTCATAGTTATCACCGTCGATATCCCCATCAGACCAGTCAGTATTGAGCACACCCAACCCCTTCAGGTCGAGACCGAAATATTCGCCGAGTTCCTGTGACACGCCCACGCCGATGTCCAGGTTCTTGTGGTCCAGGTCATAAGCGCCTCGAGAATCAATATCCCTCGATTCGGGCATAAGCAGTCTTACGGTATAATTAATATCGAGGTCAAGGCGAACATCATCTTCTTCATACAACGTAGCCGCGCTTAAAGGCAGAGCAGCGGCAAGCAATACAGATACTGCAATCTTTATAAAAAACTTCTTAACCATGTCATATCTCCTAATAAAAGCAAAAATGTTCTTACTTACTATACTTCTAACATCACAACTGAAACCAATTAACTCGAAAGCTTATTTATTAACCAAGGCATTTAGTTCGTAAAGTAAGTGCTACTCCTCGACAAAAGAAATGTTCACGCAAAATGACTTTGACATTCACAATGTTAGCATTCAGTTTATTTTTTCATAAACACCTCCTCTTATCAGTTATTTGGGCAGTGATAAAATCTCAATACTCTAACCCCATTTTTAAAGAGCATATTATGTCTTTATATGAGGTGCCCTTTCCCCCCATATTAATCCAGCCTCTCTTGTCTTGTATTATTATCATAAATTTTCGCTCCATATGCAAGTCCAAGCCAGCCATCTCACGTTTATATAAGTTAAAAATAGACTTGGAAAATCATTTAAGTATTGATAAACATCATTAACAACTTTTTGGGCAACATGAGACATTGCACCTTATACCCATAACTAACAACAACTTAAACCTATACAGATGCAGTGTCATAAATTAAAATCGGAAATATTCAACGAGAATGAAAGGATTGCAGATTTTTTCTCATGCATTTTAATAATATGCAATTTTTCTCAAATAAAATTAGTTAAGTAAAACATCTATTGGAATGAAATAAATGAGGTTCGCCCTGAAAACAGTGGTAGATATTCAGTGAACCGCGTTTACTGAGGACTTATGAACAGTTGGAAATTTGCGCTATCAAAACGTAAAGTCTATAAATGCCGCATGAGCAGAGCCAGGCTTTTTTTGTCTAACATTCTCCAATCTTTAATCTCATACCGATTGCCGTCGACATCCTTGACAATTAAGCGTTTCGGGTTGATGATTCTAACATTTTTTCTCGGCGAACGCACCTCGAAGGTTCGTTCACCCCTGTTGGTGATGACGCGCCACAGTTCAAGGCCGAGGTGATCCGTAATTTCACTGATGCTTTTGATCGAGGGCATAAAGTACGCTTTATCTAACTCTTCCTGTAAAATCTTCAATGACTCGGGGTCGAGTTGGGATGCACACTTAAGGCACCCTATTTCCTCGCCGTCGGAATCAAAGAAAACGATCCTTTTCAGGGATGCTGACAGGGGGAAAGCGCTCATCACACGACCCACTTCATATTCTTCGTCTTCAACATAAAGCCAAAGTCTTTGTTCACTTTCTCCTCTGCGCAAAGTAATATTATCATGTTCAGCATTAAAATCCGTATATGATTTTTCACTAATTTGCAAAGTTTCTTCTGCTTTTTTCAGTTTTTTGCTCATGTATAAAGCCCATTATTATTAAAACTCTTGTAGTGGTTAAACCGAAAGCCGTTACGCGTTTTTCGTTTCTTCCTTTTACGCTTTTCCTCCACAGCCCCTTGTAATTTTCGTGACTTCGTGATTTAAGAAGTTTGCCTAAATGCCTTCAATCCTCCGCTTAGTGCCCCGCGGCATCCCGGGTTAAGCATCCTCTCTCTGCCCTGCCAGGAGGTCCTGGATTTCAACAAGCTTCTTATAAATGCCGTTTTCTTTATTAAGTAATTCTTCATGGGTGCCGGTTTCGGCGATTTCACCGCTTTCAAGCACCACAAGTCTGTCAGCATTCTGCAGTGTTGAAAGCCGGTGCGCGATAGCAAAGGTCGTTCGTCCTTTCATCAGCCTGTCCAGAGCCTCCTGGATCATCGCTTCAGTAGCGGTATCGACCGCCGAAGTAGCTTCGTCAAGGATAAGTATAGCGGGGTCTTTCAATATAGCTCTCGCAATCGAGATGCGCTGTTTCTCACCGCCGGAAAGTCCGACACCACGTTCGCCGACGCGGGTATCATAAGCATCGGGCAGTTCCATAATAAAATCGTGCGCGTTTGCGGCCCTGGCTGCATCAATAATTTCATCCAATTGGGCATCCGGATTACCATAGGCAATATTTTCTCTGAGCGAGCCGGTGAACAGAAAAGTTTCCTGCAGCACCATACCAATATTTCGGCGCAGATGTTTGAGCCTGATTTCCCTGACATCCTTTCCGTCAAGCAATATATGACCTTTTTCGGGATCATAGAAGCGAGCCAGTAATTTGACGACAGTGCTTTTCCCTGAGCCTGTCTGACCGACTAACCCAATAATTTCCCCCGGTTTCACTTCAAGATTAATATCCTTGAGTATTCTCTCGCCCTTTTCATAGGAGAAATCCACATTTTCAATCTTAACATGCCCTTTTACTTTTTCAAGGCTCTGTGCATTTTCGCTATCACTTACGTCGGAGGGCGCATCAATGATATTGAACACGCGCTCAGAAGAGACGGCAGCACGCTGAAAAGTGTCGGTCAGCTGGGATAGCTGTCGGACGGGGGCATAGAACTGGGTAAGGAATGAATTGAACATAACCAGCACCCCCACGCTCAATGCTCCGTTAATGACAAGCACGCTCCCGTATGAATATATAATCAGCATCCCCAGCCCTGTCAGAAAAATCATAGAGGGCTGAAATATGCTCAGGAGCCTGACCGACTCTACTGTAGTATCCCGATGGTCACGGTTTTCCGCCCCGAATGAGTTGATCTCCCTGTCTTCCTGTGCGAAAGATTTGACAATGTGAACTCCGGCAACATTTTCTTGTACGGATTTGAGCAGATTGGCGGCCTTCCTTCTAATACGACGGTAAATGTTTTTGGCTTTTCTCGCAAAAACATAAGTGCCTA
>PUNP01000029.1 GCA_003551785.1 Candidatus Brocadiaceae bacterium
AAGCCACAGTTTCCCCCAATTAAACCAATCCACGACAAAATCCGGTTCAACAACGTCCATAACGGCATGTGAAGCTAAGCCAAGCGTGAAAGATACCGCAATAGAATGGAAAATGCGATTTTTTGACCCTGCGGCCACGCATCCAACCATATCCTGCATATTTCATAAACCAACGGCAACATTTAATATAACGTATTGAAAATCATTGTGTTAAGTATCATTTCGAAGACTTTCAAAATTTGCAGTGTGTAAAATCGGGTCCTCAAACGACGGTTTACCCTCTCGGGCGCGTATTCAGCGGCGCATCTGCGGCAAAAATCTGCACTTGCAGTATACGAATACAGCGGCGTTTGACATTTGCCACATATGCACCACTGAATACGCGTGAAATATGCAGGATATCACCGACTATAACATGTTTCAGCAGATCGCTCATAACAACTCACCCGCAGCTACACGCCTCCACCGCTTAAACATTGCCGGTGTGGTAATCGGGAAACTCTGTTCCGGCTCTCCCTTAATCGTCATGTTCATGTACCAACGGAGTAACAGACAAGTCAAAGGTGTCAGTGATGTTTGAAAAATCCGTATATAAGGTTCTCGGCATGTTGACATTGATCGTACCGGTAACGTTGGCCCAACCGTCAAATTCGTCCCTGTCAAGTGCTTTTATTACCGGACGGTCCTTCTCCCGACTTTCATAAATAAAGTCGTTCTCAAATCTAAAGTTGCCCTGTTTCGGCTTCGAAGTTGCGCGCACGGGTTCAAGGACAATCGGCGAGTTCCTGTAATGGCTGGAATCACCGGTAGCAACATTGTAAAGAACGTTTTCAATGAATGTCACCACCACTCCACTCTCGGAAGAATTCCCCGTCAGCCAAATTCCAGCATGCCTGGTGCCTTCAATAATGTTATTGCGAAAAACAATCTCTCCTTCCGGGGTTTCCTCTCCAATCCATGCCACACGCACCCCGGATCCTTTTTCCTGGCTGCTCCTTACATAGTTACTTTCCCACAGTATGGAAATCGGGGCTGACTCAGAAGTCTGCCTGTTGGGAACGGTAAGCATACCATAACCGCCATTATCAATTAAAACATTGTTCCTGATAACAACGTTGCTAAGGCGTTGACTGGGGCTGTGCGTCTCACAGTCAATACCGGCCATTGGCGGAGTGCCGTGAGTATTCTTAAAAACACTGTTCTCGACCAGGATGCCATCAACGGAGACTACGCTTAAACCCTGACGGTGGTTGTTGTCACATACCACATTTCTTATGATTATATTTTCGCTGTAGTCATTTCCTCCGCCGCTTCCAACATAAATTCCATCACCGCCGCTATTTTCGAAAGTAAGTCCCAAAACTTTAACATTTCTGACCCCGCGCAGACTGAGTGCATGTCGCCACTCGGCTCTACTGTAAGGCTCTTGCTGGTAATCCTCCTTCCACATCCGGAACCTGGCCCCATACCCCTTCAACACAATATTTTCCCTGCCCCGAATCTCCAGAAGGCAATCACTTCTCCCCCGAAAAGCTCCCCTCCTTGCCTGGATAACGACGCCCGGCTTGAATAGAACCTCCAGGTCATCCCGGTCTACCGAAAGAGGCTCAGTTATCCACGGCCCGTCCATCTTCGGGACCAATAATTTTTCGGCCTTCGAATTCAGTGCCGCCTGAAGGTATTCGGTAGAACCTTCCGGATCAAATCCCCACCAACTCACACAGGCTTCCTGGCGTTTACCTTCAGCCACCTCTGTTACTTTTCCAGGTTCCGCCCACTCATCGCCTCCCATACATATGGCGGAAATAACGAGAAAAACCGCTGCTACCGTAACAAAACGGAATAAATCCCTGATACTATGGGCTTCCACAACATACCTCCAAGAATGAAAAAATTTTAACATTCGTGATCATTCAATCTCTGCCGCAACATCAGCAGCTGATGAAATCACGGGATTCAGCGTCATTACCGTCTTTCTTCCGGGGGAATATGCACCGCTACCAGAGCCTGATCGCCAAACCTGTATTGACGGCCAAAACTTTCCCGGCTTTTATCTCCGTTGAAAGCGATGTAAACCGTCTGACCATCGGGAGCGCACATGACATTATACGTCCCCCCCAGATGGAAGCCGTGCTCTTTCCAGACCGGTTTGTGCAGGAACGCTATTATTTTCTGCGAACGGGTTTCAATGTCCAGCTGCACAAGCGGCGATCCATAGCGGGCGGTATCTTTAGTGCCGGGAACATAATATATATACCCCCCCTCTGCATCAATAGCCATACCTGCGGTATCTGTGCCGATATTATGCAGGACTTCGATTTCTTCTTCTACGGGATCGAAACGGAAAAGTACCTGCGTATCGGTGGTTATACCGTAGAGGAAACCTTCAGCATCCGGCCCCGCAGTTCGTCGCAACCGGTAACCGGGTAATTGAAGGTCAATATTTCTGACAGAATTATCATCGGGATTGTATTTCTGCAATACCCCCGGCCCTCTGTCGTTGTCATTATAAAAGTAGGCCCTGCCATCCCCATCCACAAAAAAAGCACGTCCGTAAGTGGAGTTTTCTTTGCTGCCATGATATACCACACGGCCGAGCTCTATATCGTAAACCATAAATCTATAATCATCATGATAGCTGTCACTGAAACTTCCGCCATAATGCCTCTCAGGCAGATGCACTTCGGCATAAAAAAGCATATCTTTTGAGTTCATATGGGTCGAGGGTGCATTCCAGCCGAAAAGAGGACGTCCCACGTCTTTGAGTTTACCGGTTTCAGGGTCATAAGAGAAAATATGTGAGCCTTTGAACAGATGGAGATTTTTTCGCGTACCGGCGTCGCCGGCAAAATATATTTTGCCGTCGGCGCCTTCACTTAGCCGTCCATGGATTTTTCCAAAACCGTAATGGATATCCGGATCAAACCCTTCAACGGCAGAGAAAACATCTGCAACTTCTTTCAACGTGCGGGTCTCGGGATCATATTCATAGATATATGAAGTGCTTCCTATGCTGTAATGGTTGCCGACCGCGGTATAAACCTTGCCATTTGAATGAACGACACCCTTCCCCCAGTGTGACCAGAGACCGTCACTCATCAGGCCGGGGCCTTCACTCAAATCATAAAGAGGATAGCGTACAAAGTCGATCACCGGAACGGTTTCGGCCGGCGAGAATTCTCCCGGCAGCGACAAATCTTCGGGCACATGAAGAAAACGTTCATCCTGCATCCGTATGGCGCTGCCGCTTATTACGTGATTCACTGATCTGAAAAAACCGTAATCTTCGGGATTCGGCAATTCCAGCACCGTTCTGCGGTCACGGCTGCCTTCGTTATCCTTTGTTTCGTAGGTATCACGCATCCGGTGCAGCAGGTTGCTGCGGTATTCGGCGTAATTGTAGCGGAAGTAACCTTGGGGGGGATCATCGGGATCAAGATCAATGCGTAGAATAAAACCCGTGGCAGCGCCGGGACGGAACCCCTGCGGGTTCAGAATGGAAACATTGTATTCGATGATGTTGCCGAAACCGTTGGAGGCAACGCCGGCCTGAATGCCGCTGGAACTTCTGCCCGTGGCAATGGTGAGATTGCCAACGAAACGGTTCTTGTGGGAGCCGTCCGAGAATTGGATGTTGTTGCGCTGCGAGCCGTCGGCGATGGATACGTTGCCGGCCACCAGGCAGCGGTGGGAGGACTGCCCGCTTATAACGTGGCGTCCGAGCATGGCATCGATTTCGCTGCGTCCGTTGATAACCAGGTTGTTAATGATCGCGGTTTCGATGCCCCAGCGCGGGATGATAGGATCGTCACCGCCCGCGCCCGTAGGGCGAAGATAGCCGCAGTGGCGCATTTGGTTGTCCTGAATCAGCCAGCGCGACTGGGCGCTGATGCCGCTGTAGCCGATGTTTTCGATAATATTACCAACCACCGCGCCGTGAGAACCGCGCCTGCCGCGGCCGCCCGCGGCCCGGATACCGCTGTGAGTGAAATTGCGAATTTCGCACTCGAGAACCCACGCTCCATGGTTCATCACGACTCCATGCACGGGGTTATCCGGCGAACTTTCCAGGCGTCCCGGAACCGCCTCATCCCCGAAATGGAATCCGGGGATATTTGAGCCGTCCAACCGTACATTCTCCAGTCCGGATCCGATCTGCAGTTCGACAAGAGTGCCGCGCATCTCCCCTTCCGGCACGGCCGGACTGACCGTCACCTCCCCCTCGCCGGCCAGCCAGACGCCCGGCGGGACGGTAAGAGCCCATTCACTGTAATATCCGGCCGGCAGCCGGACCATAACAGGATCATAATCCAGAGCTTCGAGATATTCGTCCAGTTGCTCCGCATCGGGATAAAATCCGTAAGTTTCGATCTCGTGATCCTCAAACTCGAAGCCCTCAAAAAAGTCCGCCAGCACACCTCTCCAGGGATCGTCCGCAGAACCGTCGCCCTCAGCGTCGTCGGGGATATCGAGGCGAACACTTTTCTCCGGCCGAGGCACATCCGGCCGCCCCGGGCCGGCCGGCGCGTTCGGGCCGAGAGAACCCCAGGCATCGGTAGCCGAAAGCACTTCAAGAGACTTCTCCATCTGCCCGGCTGTAAGGATCGACCCGATAAACGCACGCGTATCCTCTGTCATGGAAACCTCTTCCGAGACTTCCGGCCCGGCCACCCATTTCAGGTGTTCTTCGGTATGCCACGGTCCCGGAACCCGGGACGTATCTTCCCCGCCGAAAACGGACGCTATAAGAAGAAGAGAGAAAACGAATGACGTTAACGAAATGCCAGATGGTGCTCTCAATGCGGCCATTTCCCACCTCCAATGTTAATGTATA
>PUNP01000781.1 GCA_003551785.1 Candidatus Brocadiaceae bacterium
ATCGATTCGACATATGCTTTATAGTCATTTATGACTGATTCCCATTTTTCCTCATCAGCTTCATCATCCAGATACAGAGTTCGCAAGGGCAATTTTTTTTCCTGGAGCCTCAATAATATCTCTTCCAAAGCATGCATACGTTCGAGTAAAACAACTTGTTCGACTGATTTTTTCCTTTCATCTAAAGCTGCAAACAGACTGTTGCGCATTTGACGCCATTGGGCTTTAATATCGCCTTCATGTTCATCGACGTAGCCCAGTACGGCATCACGGTTATGAGCTATTTTCGCAACAATTTCTTCTGTCCTTTCTTGAATCATATTGTCCCTCTTTTCTTTAGCTTCACGCTCTCCCTCCTCACCACTTCTCCAATCGCGAACAAGATAAATTGCGGCATTGCTGCGGGGAGTCGGCCCGTCCCAGGGATAAGGCTGTCTGTCAACTAAATCCCTGGCCTTAGCCCATTCACTTTCACGCGGCAGTCTTGACAGTAGCCATATAGCAAAAGCCTCCGCTTCTTGTTGAGTTATTCCGTGCAGCGGTTCATCGCTTGCAGCATCTTCAAATCTATCCGGGATTGAATATCCCATATATTCTAAGAAATTCACATATTCTCCGATTTTAGCCGGCGATTTTGTAATATAGACGGTCGGTGTGGTATTGGGTATAATGTGGAACGCGTCGGGGGGGGCTTCCGGCTGCTCCTCTTCGACTGTTTCCGCAGGACGGTCCGGCACCTCATTATCCGGGACTTCCGGTTCTTCTTTTCGACGGCAGCCGTTAAGGAGTATAACCAGGCAGAACAAAAACATCAAAAGCTTTCTCTTTAAATTCATAAATTACTACCTCAATTTGAAACTGGAAGATGACTCAGTTACAAGTACCGTCTTTCTATTATAATACTAAGACATGAAACTCAAAGTCAAATATCTAACAACCGTGCAAAGGATACAACGCTTTTATTCGGGAGTCATTTGTTTTATTCTGAATATATCAAGCCATTCTTCGCTGTTTTCTATAGTTTTTTGTGATTGGGTTATGGGCCTCTGTGTATATAATATCAGACCGGCCAGGAAAGAGCGTTTTCGGTATTTGAAAGTGCCGGCAACAGCTGCCCAATGATTATCCTCCTCCGTATAGGTATCTTTTGGCGTGGGGCGATAGCGAAAAACTTTACTGCTAAAACCACTGACACTCACCTGTGCAGGCCAGCGTCGTATTGTCGGGGAGTGTGCGTCGGCTATATCCGAGAATCCCGGAATCAAGGACTCATAAAAATGTTCAAATTCCTCTGAAGGCGGCAATTCAGTGCTTTTGCCGGCCGGAGCTAAAACCAAACCGGACAAACGAACCGGTATGTTGTACAATTCCATTACCGGCCCCCGGGAGGGCGGTGCCGATGCAGTTAAAGAATCTAAGTCGAAACCAGGCTCAATTTCCATATCTACACCAGTCGACTTAAATTTTTGCAAAAGTTTTTTTAGAATGAATATCGCAACAAGCAACGCCGCCAAAAATACTATAAGAAAAAAATGTTCACCGATCCTGTGGCCAAAACGAATAATTCCATCTATAAACTCTAAAAAACTTGTCATTTTGCTGTACCGTAATTTTTAATTGCCTGTATATTGACGCTTTTCAGTGGTGCATCTGCAGCAAATGGCAGAAAGCCAATCCGCCTTTTTAGAAAAAAACTGGTGAAAACTTCAAAATGTGTTATAAGAATGTAAGGACTTACAATTGACCGTCCCCCAAATAGCCTTTATGATATTGTAATATATTCCATTTGTCTTATGCAAATCACACTTTTTTTATGGAAAATGAAAATCATGAATCTCAGGAAACGTTTTAAGGCTGTTATGAGTTTTGAGCCATTTGACAGGTTGCCTGTTGTGGAATGGGCCGGATGGTGGGATGAGACGCTCCAGCGATGGTATAAAGAGGGGTTGCCGCTTTACATCACCGACCGATATGAAATATGCGAGTTTTTCGGACTCGATGTGTATAAACAGTTCTGGCTGCGTGCAACCGGCCCCGATTGCCCGGAACCCACGCATCATGGGGCCGGATTGATAAACGGAGCCGATGATTATGAGAAATTGAAAAATCACCTTTTCCCTCAAAATTATGAATGGTTGGCGGAACTCGATAAATGGCGAGAACAGCAAGAGAAAGGGGATATAGTGGTCTGGTTTACGATTGATGGGGCGTTCTGGTTCCCCAGGAAAATTTTCGGCATAGAAAATCATCTTCTTGCATTCTATGACCAGCCGGATTTAATGCGCCGAATGATCAATGACCTCGCCGAATGGACTGTCCAGGTCATTGATGAAATTTGTGCAGTTTGCCGGCCAGATTTTATGGCCTTCGCCGAAGATATGAGTTATAATAACGGGCCAATGCTCTCGGAAAAACTGTTTAACCAATTCCTCGCACCTTATTATAATACCGTCATACCGCATCTGCTCAAATATGATGTCCTGCCGATTATTGACTCCGATGGTGACGTTACCGAGCCCGCCCGCTGGTTTGAGTCTGTCGGAATTCAGGGGATTTTGCCGCTGGAACGCCAGGCGGGGGTTGACATTGTCACTCTGCGAGAAAATCATCCGCAGATGAAATTTATCGGACATTTCGATAAAATGACTATGATGAAAGGGGAGAGGGCGATGCGTGCTGAGTTCGCCAGACTCCTGCCGGTCGCTGCTAAAGGAGGGTTTATTCCTGCCTGCGATCACCAGACGCCGCCGCAGGTCTCACTCGAAAATTACAAGATTTATGTAAGCCTTTTCAAAGAATTTGCCAAAAAAGCTGCTCATGAAACCTGAAATCTACACCGTCGGTCATTCTAATCACGAATCTGATATCTTTCGCGAACTTCAGCATACCTTCGGCTATCAAAAGTTTCGCAAGCACCAAAAATCAATAGTCAAGGCACTTTTGGACCGCAGGGATGCAATGGTTCTGATGCCCAGCGGAGGCGGCAAGTCACTGTGTTACCAATTGCCCGCTAAACTCTCTTCAGGCACTGCCGTCATTATCAGCCCGCTAATTTCGCTCATGAAAGACCAGGTCGACGGGGCGAAAGCTAATGGTTTGAGGGCCGAATTTTTCAACAGCTCATTGAGTCAAAGTGAACGACTGGCTGTTCTGCGCCAATTAAATTACGGCGGACTCGATATGCTCTATATATCGCCTGAAAGGTTGGTCATGGATCGCTTCCGAAACGAATTGAAACGGGCCAATATCGCATTCTTTGCTATTGATGAGGCGCATTGCATCTCCGATTGGGGACATGATTTCCGGCCCGACTATCTCTTTCTTTCCAAGTTGAAGACCGAATTTCCAAATACCCCGGTAGCCGCCTTCACCGCTACGGCTACCCCGAAAGTCCGTGAGGATATCGCCCGAAGACTCCGCCTCCAGAACCCGCATAATGTTCTGGCGTCTTTCGACCGGCCTAATTTCTTTTATCAGGTACTCCCAAAAAACAATGTAAAAAGCCAGATACTCGATTTCATCCGAACAAAACCCGGCGAATCCGGCATCGTCTATCGAACGACCAGAGATGATGTCGATGCTTCTGCTGAATTTTTACGCACCGAAGGCATCGAAGCATTGCCTTATCACGCCGGCCTCCCGCCACAACTGCGACAACAGACCCAGGACGCTTTCAATAATGACCAGGTCGATGTCATTGTCGCCACTGTCGCGTTCGGTATGGGGATTGATAAACCGGATGTCAGATATGTCATTCATGGCGATTTGCCCAGAGACCTCGAAAGCTATTATCAGGAGACCGGCAGGGCCGGACGTGACGGCGAACCGGCGCATTGCCTGCTGCTGTTCAGTGAGGGCGACGCTTTCAAAATCAAGTTTTTTATCGATCAAAAAGAGGCCGAAGAACAGCAGCGTCGCGCTTTAGTGAAGCTGAATCATATGATTAAGTTCGGTTCGATTAACCTTTGTCGAAGAAATTATCTGTTGAGTTATTTGGGGGAGGAGTACGGAAGTGACTCATGTGGATCATGTGATATCTGTACCGAACAGGTGGAGAGGGTCGAAGCGACTCGTGAAGCGCAAATCGTTATGTCGGCAATCGCAAGGACTAAGCAGCGCTATGGTGCCGGAAAAATTATTGACATCGTTAAAGGCGCGGACACTCAAGCTGTCCGACGCAATAATCTTGACGAAGTGAAAACTTACGGAGTCGGAGCCGATAAAACAAAAAAATATTGGAGGCATATTCTCAATGAACTCATTGGACAGGAATGTGTAAAAAAAGTCGGCGAACGATATCCTACTCTGCAGTTGACACCTAAAGGGATTCAAATATTGAGGGGGGAACTGAAGTTTCAGGCCGTACAAAGAGAGTGTGACATCCTGGAGCAATCCGCTGAAAGAACTCCCAGCACGGCTTCTGAACAGGATTACGACCTCATTTTGTTTGACCAACTGCGCAAATTGCGAACAAAGCTTGCTGAAGAGCAGAATCTACCCCCTTATACCGTTTTCCAGGACAGAACATTGAAAGAAATGGCTTATTATTTTCCCGTTACTGACGATGAAATGCTCAGTATTACAGGTGTCGGCGATATCAAGTTGAAGAATTATGGTGATATCTTTTCGAGTGTGATTAAGCGTTATATCGATAATAATCCCGGAGTTATTTGATTTACGTATAATATTTTGATACAATCTTTATGCTGTAGCTCGGGGCGTAGCGCAGCCTGGCTAGCGCGCCTGCTTTGGGAGCAGGAGGTCCCCGGTTCAAATCCGGGCGCCCCGACCATCACATGCCTTTAGCTCGCCCGCCCAAAAAGAAAAAAATCACAATTAAGATACTATGCATTTTTCAGAAACTGGTTTATCTGAGCCGTTGGTTTATGAAATATGCAGGTTATGCCGTGGATTGCTTGAATGACTATCAGAAAGACAAAGCAACAATACAGGAGACTCCTCATTTTTTCCTCATGTTTTCAGGCTATGATTGCGGCGGCGAACCATTAACCTCACGGGGATGTCTGAGAAGGGGAGGGCGGCCCGAAGTTCATTCTCGATATAGCGTTGATAGGAGTTAGTAATATTAGCCGAGTCATTGACGAAAAGGGCGACCGAGGGTGGTTCTACATCGACTTGTGTTGCAAAGAGTATTTTGCCCCTTTTATTGGTTTTAGACGGTACTGGGCGCTTTGATACGATGTCGTCCATTATTTCATTTAATTCGTTTGTTCTAACTCTGAATTTTGACTGATTATTTAATTCAGTGACCAATTCTAAGAGTTGAAAAACATTTTCACCGGTTTTCGCACTGGTAAAAATAACAGGTGAATACCGCATGCCTGGCAGCGTTTCCCAGATATAATCGACAAACTCATCTTCAACACCGTCAGGAACCAGGTCCATTTTGTTGATGGCCAGGATAGCAGGTTTGCAGCAATCCAGCACAAGCTCTCCCCATTGTTTGTCCACTTTCGCGATATTTTTTTGTGCGTCGAATAGATGTACAACGACATCTGCGTTTTTTACGGCTTTATGGGTTCTTACCTGACTGTAGAAATCAACTGATTCTTTCAACTGTTTTTTTCGTCTTACTCCTGCCGTGTCAACAGCGACAAAACGCTGTGAATTTTCACCATCCCAATAATCAAACCGCACATCTATGCTGTCGCGGGTAGTACCGGGTATTTCACTCACTACAACCCTTCGTTCTTGAGCAAGATAGTTGATTAAGGTGCTTTTCCCAACGTTGCGCTGACCAATTAAAGCGATTTTTATTTCATCGGGTGAAGCGTTTTTCCCGATTTTATATGAGGATTCATATTCATTCAATTTAGCCAGAATATTTTCCTTTAATGTGGAAATACCGATTTTGTGGGCTGCGGATACGGATATTGGTTCTCCGAAGCCGAGTTCGAAAAACTCCAGTGTGTTTTGGTTACTTTTCCTGTTTTCTGCTTTATTGGCGATCAGCAAGACATCTTTGCCGGCGCTCCTCAGTCTTTGAGCAATAGACCGGTCAAATGAATGTAATCCATGTTTTGCATCGACAACGAAAAGAACCAGGTCGGCACGGGCGATAGCAATTTCGATTTGAAGTTCGACATCTTCGACAAGTTCTGCGGCACTTTCCATCCCGACACCGCCGGTGTCGACTATCTCTATACTGCGTTCGCCTGAGATAGGTAATTCCCTGGACAGGCGGTCACGTGTGACTCCCGGGGTGGGGTCGACTATGGCTATCCGACGGTCACACAGGGTGTTGAATAGAGATGATTTGCCGACATTAGCACGCCCGACGATTGCGATACAATAACTCATTAGACGTTACTCACATGATAAAAACTTTGTGAAGGCACCTATTCCTGGTCAAGAGCTTTAAAATCGGAGGCGGATTCTTCAAGCATCTCTTGCAAGGATTGCAGACTGATTACCAGATGTGAAGTGCCCTCGGCCATTTTTTCCAGTGAAATGCCCATAGCTCGGGTGGTGCCGGCAAGACCTTCTGTCAAAGAGCTCAGTTGTTTTTCTTGCATTAACATGTTGGACTCCACCTTATCCATACGTTCCTGGAGTTCCTGGACACTGCCTCTGGAAGCGCAGCCGAGAGTGGCGAGTGAAACGGCAGTTAGTGCGGTGAGGACAATATATTTTTTCATTTTTAATTCTCCTTTTGGATTAAGTTTTTCACAAACAACCTCCCCAAAATTAAACATTAGGCGCAGAAGCGAGTTCAATGAAAGCCTCCTCCAAACTGATAGGAACTTCACGGAATTGGACAATATTGAATCCTTTTGATACGAGTTTATTTAAGAGAGCGGCAATCTGCTTATCATTGGCATTGATTTCAAATCTCACCATTTGATCATTTTGGGAAATTTTATCGAACTGATTTTCCGAATTGTTATTTTGAAGCAGTGTAATCGCCTTTTCTGCATCAGAAAGGAATTGGATTTCAATTAAGCGTTCTTGCCTGATGCCTTTCATAACCGTGTTAACGGGGCCGGAGGCGATCAATTTCCCGTGGTTCAGCATGCCTATTGTATCGCTAATAGCGGAAAGCTCGGGTAATATATGGCTGGAGACAAGAATGGTTTTCCCATTATCCACCAGAGTCCTGAGCAAATCTTTCATTTCAACCCTGGCAGTGGGATCAAGGCCGCTCAATGGTTCATCAAGTAACAGCACTTCAGGATTATGGATTAAAGTTCTGGCTATACCAACCTTTTGTTTCATGCCCCGGCTGAGAGCCTCGACAAATACGTCTTTCATGTATGTTGCTTTAGTAATATCCAGCACTTCATCGATTCTTTTTGTGCGTTTTTTGCGTGGAATTTTGAAAGCAGCACCGAAGAAGTCAAGATATTCATATACCCGCATCCCTTCATAAACACCAAAAAAATCCGGTAAGTAGCCGACCAGTTCTTTAATTTTTTGTGGTTTTTGGGTAACGTCAATTCCTTTTACATGACAGGTGCCGTTTGTGGGGCGCATCAAGGCGGCCAAAATTCTTATAGTTGTGGTCTTACCGGCCCCGTTCGGTCCTATATAGCCGAAAATATGTCCTTTGCTGATATCAAGGTTAAGGTCACGTAAAGCGCAGAAATCTCCATAAAATTTCGTCAGATTCTTGATTTTTATCATATTTTAAGACCTCGGTCGAAGAAATAGGCAAATAGTTCCAAAATAATAAGTGCAGCATTGCGTAAATAACAAGTCTACACCGCCACAGGGCACGATAGGGATACCAGAAGGTGGTTCATCACAAGGCTCACACTATTTAGCGGTTCCTTTTACGCTTAGAAGAGCATTTCTGACCCGCCAGTGAGATTGTTGACGCAAAGCAGCATCGGCGCTTTCATTGTCTTCATTAAGGGATAATTGTATTCTGACGGTATTGTCTTCCGGGTGATACAGATCGCTTAAATCATCCAGTTTAATATTAAATCGGTCCTCGGTGCCCCGCAAAATCTTGAGAGTTTCAGCGTCGTCATCCTGACTGCTTTTTAATTCCATTGATTGCCCCCCCGTATCTAACTTTAATTGCAAGATACCATTTTCCAGATCGATGGTGCGCGCCATCTGGGGGAGGTAAAAAACAATTTCGGCTGAGGGCATAGCTAAGGTGGTATCTATTGAATCAAGGCTTCTCGCCGTAGTCCGTGTACCAACTCTGAGCGCCGGTAATGAGAATGCCGCAGGTATTAAAACGCTTTCTCCAGTGCGAGGTCTGCCAATTGCCGCTTTAACCGTCACAAAAGATAAGCTTCTAATATCTAATTCATCAATACCGGATAAAACAGCTTCTTCCTGCACAAAGTTCATATCGTCTGGTGTCCAGGCAATAAAAAATAATTGATTAACCCAGGGTAAATCATGATGGTGCGAGGCTGGTCTGAACATATCGGTTAAAATGTCTTTTTTTGTTTGAGCCTCTGGACCTAAAATAGCTTGAGTGGTAAATTCCCATCTGGCCCCCGCTGAGCGGTCATTAAGTTCGATTTTTTTTGACTTACCACCGTAAAGCCGTCCAACGGTAAAAGGGTAACCGTTGATAACGAGGATCCCACCTTGCAGACTGATGTCAGACTCATTTTCGATTACAGCTTCCATTCCTACTTCTGTAGGATTGACAACAACATTGATTGGTGCTTCCATTTGATGTGTAGATTTTGCATAGAATCGGGGGAAGTCGCCTTCGGATAACCTTAAATTTGTAACAGAAAACTGGTCAGCAATTTCTACATTTCTCCGTATAACTCTCCCTTCTTCCGCAGCTATAAAGTCAGCGGTTAATTTTGCTCCGAATGTGTCCGCCCCTATCATTTCAGCTCTTATAGAACGAGGAGTATGTAATCCTAAAAGTGCTTCCCGGGTGAAATCAGTCTGTCCGGAATTGGCATATAAAATAGCAATTTCATTCAACGAAAGTCCCACACGCTGTCTGTAAACAGAGCTTATTCTATAAGCGACTCCCATAAGCAGGAAAGAGATGCAGATAATCACGGCCCAGGCCCATTCCCCTCGTCCGAAGATGTGCGTTATAATGAGGAGAACTGCGGAAATGAGAATGAATCCACCGATTATTGCAAATACAGTGCCTCTGCCGGGCACTTCCGTTCCGGCGACCCTATCCATATGCAGGGGGGTAGCATCTTGAAATCGGCTTCCGGTCATAGGTCTGAAGATAGTACCAGAATTCACAAAATCAAGAAACAACTGACGCCTCTGTGCCATTGAGTCAATCACTTTGCCGTGGCATGCAACGGCAAAAACGCTTCCGAGGCCGTGCTCGGCTTTGACTATCAGGGGGATACCATCAAATTCTGAAATTGTTTCAGTGCCTGATAACGGTTCCATTTCAATCAAGTCATAATAGCTTTCCGTTTTAATGTTTTCACTTTTGTAGTTTTTAAAATCTAAATTGTAAACACTTTCTTTTCGGGTATCAAAAGGTAAAGCCGGCAAAAAATCTTTCAAAAAACCGGCACCGGAATTTAAAATTTCTGGTCTTGGGAATATTACCAGAACACCTCCCATTCTCACCCAATGGTCAAGGGCTTCAACCTGAGCGGGATGGAGTAAATCGAAATTAATATCACCAATCATAATCAATTCAAAATTGTCGAGCCCGGCCGGGTGGGATGGGAAAATTCTGGGGTTTATCCTCATGCCGGCCAGGCGACCGATATGCGGGGGAAACCCCTCGGAATCAAAAGAAACTGAGGGCAGGACATCATCATCATCCAGCAGCAAGACGGATATCTGATGAGCGGATACATGTCTTGAAAGAACCTCATATTCCGAATAATTCCTCCCTCTGTCGTCTGAAAGACGAATTTCATAACTTTCAGAATCCGCGAAACGGACGGGATAAGCAAGAAGCCTTTGGGATTCAGCCGGCATGAAAAAGCGTTGGCGATAATCTACCGTAGTCATACCGGTTGAGACTGAAAATGAAGCAGTTAATTCATCTGTTTTAGCCCCGGTATTCTTTAAGTTTACTAAAACATTGTTCCACCTGCCCAAGCTATGAATATGGTTCATAGGATAGGCGTGTTCTATTTCCACATCCGCTCCCGCATCTAAATTAGCAGTTAGTAGAAACATAAAAAGAACGGGGAATATTAGTGTTTTTTTAAACGAAATCATATTTTTGCCCTGATAATTGAGATAATTGTCTTCTCATTTTAAAGGACTGACGCCTTGAAAATGGAGCGACCTTTCGACGTTACAGTATGCAACGCAAGGAAAATTCCAGTAAAACACGTCGTCTAATCCCTGCAGCCGGTGCCCAATGGGCGGAGTTAAGGCTGAGTTATGCCCGCAATAACTACTAATTCACCAATTTCACCGGCACAACACACGGCGGAGATGTTACGGGATTGTTGTGGACTTACTTACGATACAATAAATCTTAGTCAAAAATAAGTTTGTTGTCAACAATAAATTGCAATTTTTCGAAGTTTAGGTTATAGTTATTCCCATTGCTGGTATTTATGATTTTGTGAATTATTGCTACAAGTTGTTACAGTAATGGAATTTAAAACTCAACAATGGAGTGACGGGAAGACGCTTATGGAGTATCTTGAATCACTGATGATCAAGGAATCCAAAACCTGCTTGCGTCGATATATAGCTAATGGCCGGCTTCGGGTGAACGGTTATGCCGTTAATAGCAGTGTAACACTTTCAGAAGGAGATATTTTGTCTTTTCCGGATGATATTGATATGTCTCCGCCACCGCCACCGAGGTCGGTACCTGATAAAGATGTGAGAGTGATTTTCGAGGATGAAGATCATGTTGTTATTGATAAGTCGGCCGGAGTGGCAGTTTCACCGGTTCATGAGAAATCAAGGCCCCAACTTTACGATTGGCTTTTGATGTATCTGAACAGGGAAAGTCCGGCGGGCGGCCCTTATGTGCGCCCTCACATTGTGCATAGGCTTGATAGGGAGACAAGCGGTATTTTACTTGTGGCAAAACATTCAAAGGCTGCAAAAGCACTATCCATGCAGTTTCAGAAAAGAACGATAAAGAAAGAATATCTGGGATTGGTTGAGGGAGTTTTCCCAAAAAAAACATATAAAGCCTCCATCCCTGTTATAAAACAAAAAAAAGGCGAAATCGCCATGGTGCCGTCTGAAAAAGGAAAAGAAGCTGTTACGGAAATTCAAATTGTCAAGTCCTATAAAAAATTTACATTGTTAAAACTCAGACCACAGACAGGACGTCAGCATCAGCTTCGCGTTCACTTGAAGGCTTTAGGTTACCCCTTGGCCGTAGATTTCCTATATGGATATCGCGAGAGGTTGGATCGGAATATGATAGATAGTTTTTATAATTATACTCAACAGCATAAGGAAGGAGAAAAGTTAAGCAATGGCGTTTTGCTCGAACGAACACCTCTTCATGCCTGTCGAATAACATATAAATTACCATCTTGTGGTGCATTTACAAGCCAGACATCTTCACTTCCCCTGGATTTCGAAAATGTGCTGAATTATATAGAAAAACGAGATGGCAGATGAAAAAAAAATGGTTTTTGGTTATACTATTTATTCGGTGGTTACGTAAGAATGAAGTGAAAAGTCTTTATCCGTAATTTCTCAGTAAACCACGTATTGTCACCACCGGCAGCAAGGGACGGTAGTGACGCAGGAAATTTTCACCTTTTTTAGTGAACATTTAATTAATGTGAACAGGGGTTTTATGAACTCGGAACACCAACCTATATTAGTTATGATTCAGGGTACTTCGCCCGGTGAGCGTTGGGAGTTGGATACAACCAGGGTGCTCTCAATAGGTCGCTCCTCACGCAATACCATTCAATTATTGAACCCCTCTGTAAGCCGTTTTCATTGTGAGATAGCTTTTAGCAACGGTTTGTGGTATATTTCGGACTTGAATAGTCGAAAAGGTACATATTTAAACGGGATTGCTATAGAAGACAGAGATGTTCTCAAACCAGGAGATGTTATTCGTATCAGCGGTAATCTCTTGCGCTTTACAGAAGCCCAGGAATTAGAAGAACTGGGGATGGATTTTGATGAAATGGCCGAAAGCGGCGTGGATTTGGAGCAGGGGAACAGGAAAGCATCAGGTCTTGTGAGTTCCAAAGACGCTGTTTTACGAATGAAATTTAAGAATGTTCCGAATGTCGCTGTCAAGACAGCTAAAAAATTGCTTATCCCTCTTCTGGCGGCATTGATTTGCTGGGGACTGTCTCATATCATATTATCGAATGCTAAGGCGCATGTGCGGGAAAAATTAGAAGCCATTAAGCATCGCGAAAAGCAAGTCGAAGATAAATATGGGGTTATCGAAGACACTTTTCGCCAAAGAGATAGTAAAGATATTGAGCATGTAAAGCTATTGAACTTGCTTGAGGAAATAGCTGAAAAATATTCAGCTTACCCGGAAGCTCATAAGGCCGCCCAATTATATGCAGAAGTCGAAATTGATTATTTCTCGTCACAGATGGAAAAAGTTTATCAGCTTATTTTCGACGAACAATATAAGCAGGCAGTGCGAATTCTACAAGATCTTATGAATATCATTCGTATTCCAAAACTCAGGAACCGTCTGCGTTCAGAATTAAGGACTTTAGAACGTTTTTATGGGGTAGACCTTGATGCTGCCGGGCAAGAGGATGAGCGCGATCCTGAAAAAAAAGAACAGTTGCCTGAGAGTCCGGAAGACACAGAAGATGAGGAATTGGATAGCGAGACTCCGAGTGAACAGGAATTGCTCGACAGCATGGATCCACCGCCGCTTTTTTAATTTAATTTACGTTGGGGTTATATACTTAGATGGAATTGAGAGAATATGGCAAGTATACGCTGCTTAACCACATGGGGAAGGGTGGAGTTGCCAGCGTATACAGAGCGAATGATAATGAAGCCGGAACTGTTCTGGCTATTAAAATCTTTACCCCCTCCGAGAGGAGGAGTCTTAATACCGTACGCAAGCTTCGCGACAGAGAGGTAAGGATGCTCATTAGCATCCAGCATCCCAATGTTGTGAAATACTATGAGTCCGGTGATTTGGAGGATTCCTATTATTATACGATGGAGTTCGTGGAAAAAACCCTCCTCAAGCATATGCGTTCGCAAAATAACACATCGCTTCCGGATAAAATTTACATACTTCGACAGGTTTGTAATGCTCTCAGGGCTATTCACCACCAGGGTATCGTGCATCGTGATATAAAACCGGCCAATATTTTGCTTGACCAGGCTCCCAATGGCGCTTTTCATGTTAAAGTGACCGACCTGGGCATAGCTAAGCGTGTCAGTGAAATCAAAAATTCTCAAAAGAAAAAATCTCAACGCGCTCCGGGAACCCCCAAATATTTATCTCCGGAGCAAATTCTGCTTACCCCGGTTGACGGTCGCTCCGACATTTTTAGTCTCGGCCTGGTCGCTTATGAACTATTGGCTGAACAACCGCCTTTTAGTGCAAAAAAACCTGATGAGTACCTGAAGGTAAATCTCAATGAAAAAGCCGAACCAATTCATCAAGTCAACCCTGAGATCCCAGCATATATTTCTCCGGTTGTCGAAAAAATGCTAAAGAAAGATCGTGAAGAGCGTTATGATTCAGATACCCTTGCACGGGATATGGAGTTGCTTTATCAGCATTTGATTAGTGATGCGAAATTAGTTGAGAAAAAAAATTCCGATTCCGTCTTCTATGTACCCGAAGTATCTGATACACCGGGATCAGAATACGAAAATAAAAGTGTTAAAAGCAGCTGGTTCGCCTGGCCGCAAGTAGTTGCCATAGTCCTTATTGCAAGTGTTGCCAGTGCATATACTCTCTTGTCAATGCCCGACATGCCGACTTTCCACGCCTCACCAGCGCCGCCCCGAATCCCGCCTGAAACGCACCTCTCTTCTTTGACGGCGCTACAAGAAGCCGAAGAAGCTTTAAATAACGAAGCACCGTGGGAAGCGCAAGTACTACTTGACCAGGTCAACCCGGATGATTTGGATAGACGGCAAACTGATGAATGGCTTGATTTGATTCAGCAAACACAGAGCTTACTTGCCCAACCGTTTTTAGAGAAAATTGATGAGCTTATTGATGAAAAAGATGTCGGTGCAGCAAAGACTATGTTGGAAAAAGTTCACTCGAGCTTTCCTAAAGCTGCAAATACTGAAGTCTATGTCCATAAAATCGAATCCTTGGGGGATAAAATTGAAGCTGAGAAAGAATGGGAAAATAAAATATCAGAAATACATGATTTACGGGATGAACAGGAATGGACAAAGGCTGTCAGGTTATTAAATCAATTGGAAGAATATGTTGAAGGAAAAACGGATCGTTATGAAGTCCTGATAACTCTATCAGCCTCAGTTCTTGATAGCTGGCAAGGTTCACTTTTGAATTCGGATGAAGTTAGCTCTTCCGAAATAAGCCATTGTATCAGTGTCGTTGAATCTTATTTAGACCGAGATTTTCCTTCCGATGCAATACAAGATAAGCGCCCCGAGCTCATCCTGGAGGCCGGTGAGTATTTTCAGGATGCCGAAGATTATGAAACCGCCCTTGAATGGTACAGGCAGGTAGTTGAAGAGTTTCCCCAAACCGATGCTTCCCGACAAGCGAACGAATATATAGCAGAACTGGCAAAAAAAGGTGAATTTTTACCTACTGACGTTGACGTATTCAGCTCATATCTCTCAGAATACCATTTTTCCGGTCATATGTGGGCTAAAAATGTGCCTTACAGCGGAAAACAAAAAACCCGGCAAGATGTTTTGCTTCTCTCTATTGACAATGCGCAGGACACCGAAGTTAACCAAAGAAGGCTCATACGACCGCTAAATCCATATATAGGGTTTGACTTATCTTTCGATTTCAGGTTTAAGAGTGATAATATTCCGAACAACAGGGTTGGAGTGAAGCTGGAAGACCAAATGGGTAATTCTTTTGAATTGTTTTTCAATGGGCAAAGCTATCAGGACCGACGCAATTATTACTGGAGCGGCCGCACAATGTCCGGAAGCAGCACCCTCTTACCCGCTTTTTCTGATGAAGAGCAAACCTGGCATGAGATGAAGCTGGTTTACCATTTTGACATAAGCCGCTTGTCACTTTTTATTAACGGCGAGAGACTGAGGGAGTATAGTTTGGAGTTTGAAAGCTTGTTTATCACACTCTTCATTGAGGCTGAGGAGGGGAATACCTGCGAAGCAGCATTCAGAAACATTCGTATTTCTGAGCCATGATCAATTTTAAAAAACATCTACTATCACGATTGATATTCATATGTGCGGAATTTGCGGTTTCATATATTTAAAGCCATCCCAATCTCAGAAAGAACGTTCAGAGCTAACGATTTCCGATATGTGTGACAGTCTCGAGCACCGGGGCCCCGACGATTCGGCATTCATCTCTTTTTATTCCGCAAATACCTCAGAGAATTCGAATGCCCTCGTAGCTCTCGGGCATGACAGACTTGCGATTATTGATCCCGAACATGCTCATCAGCCTTTAAGCAACGAAGATAACTCTCTGTGGACGGTTTTTAACGGTGAAATTTATAATTATATCGAACTTTCTGCTTTGCTGACGGATTCTTCTCAGCATATTTTTAACACTCATAGCGATACCGAGTGCCTGGTGCATCTGTTCGAAGAATACGGGGCTCGAATGGTGGAAAAACTGCGCGGAATGTTCGCGTTCGCCGTCTATGATAAAAACAGGCGTTCACTTTTGCTCGCACGGGACAGGCTTGGGCAAAAACCGCTTTATTATTTGCACTACCCTGAAAAAAACATTTTTGCTTTCGCCAGTGAATTAAAAGCATTGATGCTGCTTCCCGAATTTGATAAAAAACTCTCAGCGGATGCTGTCAAAACCTACCTTACTTATCTTTACGTCCCGTACCCCAGGTGTATATATGAGCGTGTCAATAAACTTCCACCCGCCCATATACTTGAATTTGATATTGACTCGGGCGAAAAAAAAATCGAAAGATACTGGGACCTGCCGCCCACTGCAAAGGCTCAGAATGAAATGCCGTTTGCAGATGCACGGGAACAATTGTTTTCTGAACTAAAGACCTCTGTTAAACTCAGGATGCGCAGTGATGTGCCTGTCGGCGCTTTCCTCAGCGGCGGACTTGACAGTTCGGCCGCCGTTTCCCTGATGAGGGTTTTAAGTGAAAACGAAATACACACTTTTTCTATCAGCTTTAAAGACCAGCGCTTTGATGAGTCCCATTTTGCAGAACTTGCAGCCCATCATTGCAATTCCATTCATCATCCTTCTGTCATTGACCTTGATTTGCCGGCATTGGTCTCTGAAATGATATGGAATTACGATGAACCTTTTGGCGACTCCTCGGCATTGCCTACTTATTGCTTAAGTAAGATGGCGGCCGAGAACGTCAAAGTGGCAATCAGCGGCGATGGTGGAGATGAGGTATTTTGCGGGTATGACCGTTATTATGCCCTCCGGCTTGCATCAAAATGGGATAGCTTACCCCGTGCACTGCGAGTTTTGACAATGCCCTGGTTATGGTCTTATATACCCGATTCATCAGTGCTCAAAAGCCCCGTTCAACGCTTAAAAAGATTCCTTACGGCATTGCCTTTGCATGAACAAGAAAGATACTTGTATTGGATGTCAAATTTTAAAGAACACGAGATCAATAACATTCTACACCACGATTTTAGTGAGTCGTTAAATAACTCATATTCGCATAGTTTTTTGCTGGACTGCTTTGAAAAGTTTCCTTATGACGACATTGTGAGCAGAGCGGCTAAAGTCGATCTCATTTCCTATTTGCCCTGTGACCTGCTGACTAAGGTGGATAGGGCGTCTATGGCTCATGGTCTGGAAGTGAGGTCGCCTTTTCTTGATCATAAGGTGGTGGAGTTTGCTTGTAAATTACCAATTCAGTATAAATTAAAAACTTCTGCATTGGGATTTAATGGTAAATATATTCTCAAAAGTACTTTTAAGGGCAAATTGCCGGATTCCATCCTGAAAAGAAATAAAATGGGGTTCGGAGTCCCTGTTGACGAGTGGCTGCGTAATCAACTCGCCTCCATGCTGTATGATGTTGTTCTGGATGCCAGAGCTTTGAGCAGAAATATTTACCGTCCCGAACAATTGCGTTTATTAGTCGATGCACATGTAAGGGGCAAATCGAATAACGCGTATCAATTATGGGCCATCCTCATGCTGGAATTGTGGATGAGGCAGGTTCATGATTAGCTGAATCTGGCATTTTTAGTCTTTTTATCTGCCAGAATCTCCTCTGCATTTATAATTTTAATTTGCAGAATATATTTTGATAATGTAAAATGATCCATTTAATCAATGATTATTGGGAATTTGAAATATGACAAGTGATAAAGTCAGGATAGGTATTGCAGGATGCGGTAAAATTGCGCAGGTTGGACATGTTCCGGGTATACAAGCTTCTGACGTCGGGTGCGTCACAGCATTATGTGATAAGGATATCGAACGCGCTGAAGCTTTGAGAGATGAACAGGCACCTGATGCCGATGTTTTTGACAGTCTGGAAGAAATGCTGAACTCTGGTATCGACGCCATATGTGTATGCACACCGAACAACCTTCACTATCCCATGACCATGAAGGCGCTGGAAGCAGGGGTTCATGTGTTATGTGACAAACCTATTGCAGCTAAGTTGTCTGAGGCCTCTGAAATGGTCGAAGCGTCAAAAAAGACCGGAAAAGTGCTGCATATCAATCAATCATTGCGATATCATCCGATGTTCAGAACTATCGCTGAGCTGATTAAAGAGGGGGCAATTGGTGATCTGATCCACCTGCGCTGTATCCGCGGTGGCTCCCAAACTCCTGACAGAGGATGGTCAAAGGGGGCTTCCTGGTTCGTCTCCAAAGAGGCTCAAGGCGGACTGACGCTCGATATAGGCGTTCATATGGCCGATTTGCTTACCTGGTATGCAGGGGAAGCCGAACAGGTAAGCGCTTATTCCCATACGCGTCTTCCAGACATCGATGTTGAGGATAATGTCAATGCTATGATCCAGTTCAAAAACAAAACTGTTGGTATGTTGGAACTCAGCTGGACGCTGCCGACGGGCGCCGGTTTTTTGGAAATCTATGGCACTGAAGGATGTATTCGAAACGGTTTCTCAGAAGAACCGATCGAGCTCATCACCGTTTCAGACGGCGAGAAAACTACCTCCTATCCCGAACTGAATGAGGAAGGTAAAGACAGTTACCAGGCTTTCATAGATGCCGTACTGAAAAGGGCCCCGAGCCCGACCCCGGGGGAACTGGGAAGAGATGCACTCGCGCTCTGTGTAGCTATAAAGGAATCCTCTGGACTCCGTAAATCAATAAATGTAACTCATTTTTAAGGTGAAGATATGAAAATAGGTGTTAGTTCATACAGCTACAGTCGTCTTGTCAAAACAGGTGATATGAAGCAGATTGAAGTGCCGTATAAAGCGAAAGAAATGGGGTTTGATGTGCTCGAATTCTCCACGCTCGCCGTTCCTGAAGAGCGTGAACTGGAAGATTTTGCCGTTGAATTGCGCAAAGCCTGTGACAGCGCAGATATACCGGTTGCCAATTATACGATTGGAGCCGATTTTATCAACGGATCGGAAGGCGACCTCGAGGCGGAAATTGAGCGCGTTAAGGGAGAAGTTCGAATCGCCGAAATACTGGGCGCCCCCGGTATGCGACATGACGCATCGCGTGGTTATAGCGCAGATCAGTCTCCTCCTAAAGGTTTCGATGAGGCGTTGCCGATTCTTGCTGAAGGATGCCGGGCGGTTACCGAATATGCAGAGAAAAAAGGCATTAAAACGATGGTCGAAAACCACGGGCACTTCTGCCAGGACAGCACTCGAGTGGAAAAACTCGTCAATGCCGTTGGGCATCCCAATTTTGGAGTGCTGGCGGATATGGGGAACTTTATTTGTGTCGATGAAGACCCCGCTGTCGCTCTCGGCAGATTGATGCCTTATACATTTCATGTTCATGCTAAAGACTTCCATCTCAAAAACGGCGACCTGCCGGACCCCGGCATTGGCTGGGCCCTTACCCGTGGCGGTAACTATAGGCGCGGAGCCGTTATCGGACACGGTGATGTGCCGATAGTGCAGTGTCTGCGCATCATGGAGAAAAACGGATACGACGGCATTCTCTCCATCGAATTCGAGGGTATTGAGGAAACGATAACCGGTATCGAAATCGGACAGGAGAACCTGCGCAGATACGTAAACGATGTTTATAATAAATGAAACTGAATGGAGGATGTCGCCTTATGGAAAATATAATTGCGTGCAGGCCGGAGTTCTATGGTCTGCCTCTCAAGAACGCAGCCGCTGAGCTGAAAAAAAACG
>PUNP01000714.1 GCA_003551785.1 Candidatus Brocadiaceae bacterium
GCACACTTGGCTTTATAAAGGACTACTTCGAGGCTCATCCTGAAGAAGTGATAAAACAATTCGGCACGGCCAGCCAGGAATATCTTTCATCGAAAGTTATTGAAAAGCAGGGTCATTTGAAATTCTGGCCCAAACAGTGGTGTCGAAGCTTTAAGGTACACGCCCTGCCGGTGTGGTTTTTAAGGCGATTCGTCACTGCCAAACTGCCGAAAGGAACGAAAGTCCTCTGCTTCCACGGCCGTCCTAAAATGGATGACGCAATCGCAGGTCGATGGGCCCCGCCGGGCGTAGAACCGAAGTGGAAAACGATTCTTTATAAAACAATTAAGCCAAGCCCTTGGCTGGGGCAGTACTGGATTTAGAAGGTGCAACAGCAAACCGAAATCACAATCGCTATACCAACTTTCAGACGCCCGGACGGGATTGGGCGGGCGCTGGACTCGGTTGAAGCTTTGCAGGTTCCGCCGGAGCTTTCAGCTAATGTGCTGGTTGTGGACAATGATGAACAAGCCAGTGCAAAGCCTGTTGTTGAAAAATTTTCAAAACAATCACACTTTCCTGTAACCTATGTTGTCGAGCCGAAACAGGGTCTCAGCAATGTTCGCAATCGTATATTACAAGAAGCAATGAACCTTAAAGCCGAGTATCTGGCCGGTATTGATGATGACGAAATTGCAACATCGGATTGGCTTATCCAACTGTGGAGAGGACTTAAAAAATTTGACGCTGATTGTGTCGGTGGCCCACAGCTATTTATCCTACCCGAAGATGCTCCTGGCTGGATGCGTTATGCACCTGCTTTTAATCCCTATGCAAAAAGAAAAACCGGCAAAATAGTTCCCGAGATATCAACGGGTAATTATTTACTGAATTTAGATTTTGTTCGGGCGAAAACATTGACATTTTCTGCAAAGTATAACTTCATTGGCGGAGAGGATTCGGATTTTTTTACACGATGCCGCAAGAAAGGGGCGAAGATAGTCTGGATAAAAGAAGCCATTGCCACGGAGTATGTGCCCAAAGAACGCACTAAACTGAAGTGGGTGCTCAGGCGAAATTATCGAATTGGTTACGGCATGGTTTCTGTTCAAAAAAAGAAAGGTCTATCTGTTTTTTTGAAGTCTCTCACCAAGATACTGTATTACCCTGCCTTTTGCTTTCTAAGTTTCGTCTTTTTTAGGAAACAAAAAGGCTTTAGATTTTTCTTTCGATTCTTCTATCACCTCGGTAGATTGGGGGCTTGCGTGGGAATAAGTCCATATAAGGAATACAATAAACCGTGAAACTAAAACACAAAAAAGATTGCTGCGGCTGTAACGCTTGTGTGCTGATCTGCCCTGAACAATGCCTTAAAATGAAGGTTGACCATGAGGGTTTTAATTACCCTGAAATTCAATCAGAGAAATGCACAGAATGCGGCCTGTGCCAATATGTTTGCCCCGTGTTAAAGAAAACTTCGCTTCCAGCAGAAAGGTATAATTCACCGAAAGTTCTTGCTGCATGGAATAAAAATAATGCTGTACGTTCAAAAAGTTCGTCGGGCGGTGTATTCTCCGTTCTGGCAGAAAAAACTTTAGAGCTAAGCGGTTTCGTCGCTGGTGCTGTTTATGCAGAAGACCATACTGTCCGGCATACGATAACCAATGAAAAATCACAGCTTGATGAGATCAGACGGTCAAAATATCTTCAGAGTTATACCGGAAACCTTTATGAAGGCATCAGAGAACTGCTGGATGAAGGAATAAAGATTCTGGTTTGTGCAACACCATGCCAGATAAGCGGTCTTTATTGTTTTATTGGAAAGGAGCATCCAAATCTTATCACCTGTGACTTTATTTGCAGAGGCGTCAATTCACCTAAAGTATTTTTAAAATATTTAGATGATTTGCAACAGCGATACGGTGCAAGGGCTACAAAGGTTAATTTTAGAAATAAAGATTACGGCTGGCACCGACCCGCAACACAAGTTGATTTTGAAAACGGTAAAACCTATATTAAAGAACATCGTGATGACTCTTACATGCGAGCTTTCATTGAAAACAATATTATCGGGCGCCCTTGCTGTTATGACTGCCAGTTCAAAGGCCTACCTCGTCAATCAGATATAACACTTGCAGATTTTTGGGGAATCGAAAATATTCACCAGCATTTAGATAATGACTTAGGGGTTTCTTTAATACTGCTTAACTCAAAAAAAGGCTCAGCGTTTTTCGATAAATGTGCCTCAAAACTGTTTCTTGAAGAATCAACAATAGAGCAGGCTGGAGCCCACAATACGGCCTTAGTTGAGTCATTGCCATATGCACAGGAGCGAGAGGAATTTTTCAAAGATTTAGATGCTGTCCCTTTTTCAGAATTAAAAAGCAAATATCTTTCTAAATCCAGAAGACACTCTAAAATCAAGCGGTTTAAAACAAAAATAAAAAAGAATCTAAAACATATCCTTAGTTTTTTAAGTAACAGAGAATATTAGATGCTGTCTCAAAATCCTCTTTTTATATTTTTTGGCAATGGCCCCTTCGAGAATCGCGGCTGTGATGCTATTTTACAATCTACAATCGAAATTCTGAAAAAAGAGTTTGGATCGTGTCGTTTTATTAATTCGTTATCATTTCCATCAGAAATAAGCTATACCGATACTTTGGGGCCTGAAGTTGTCAATCTGGTCCCAGAAGCAAAGCAAAAAATACGCAGGTGGCCTCATGAATGGCTGGAACATCAGTTCAGGAAACGGATACTTCGCCGCCCTAAAGAATCGTTCGAGCCCTATTTATCAGAAGCCAAAGCAGCGCTTGCCTTGGGCGGAGATAATTACTCTCTCGATTATGGAAGTGTAAAACGCTATTTTCAAGCAAACTCTACTGTCCTTAGCTCCAAAATACCTCTTATTTTATGGGGGGCTTCAGTTGGGCCCTTTTCAAGAAATCCAGAAATTGAGAAATACGCGGCAAAAGAACTTAAAAAGGTTTCTCTGATATGTGCAAGAGAATCGGAGACGGTTAACTATCTGGCAAGCCTTGGAATAGAAGATAATGTAAGGCAGGTGGCCGATCCGGCCTTTACACTTCGATCTACAGCTATAGAAAACCTTCCACCTGAATTGAAAATCATTGAACAACCCTGCATTGGGATGAATTTCTCGCCATTGATGAAACGATACTGGAATCGCAATCAATCATGGGAAAATTTCGTTATTACATGCATAAAAAAAACGCTTAAGAAGTTTGACTTACCAATAATATTAATTCCCCATGTTGTGTGGGCCGGCCAAGATGATCATCTTTTTATGAAGCGGTTAGCTGAATCTCTTGATACTTCAAAAAACAAAGTCTTGCTCGTTGACCGTAGTTATAACGCCCGGCAACTTAAATGGATTATTTCGAAGATGAAGTTGTTTCTGGGATGCCGCACTCACGCTACTATAGCTTCGCTATCGAGCGAAGTACCGACTCTTTCTATTGGATACAGTGTAAAAGCAAAAGGAATTAACAAAGACATATTCGGGCATACTGATTGGCTGATCCCATTAGACGATATAACCCCTGACCTTTTGATTGAAAAACTGAAGACCATTTTAAATGCCCAAAAAGACTCCAAAAATCACCTTGGTAAGGTTATCCCGTCTTACAAGAAAAAGGCTTTTGCTGGAGGACAATATCTTAAAGAATTATTGTGTTAGAGCTTTGAATAAAATGCAAAAGCTTTGTTTCTGTTATGATTAATATTTTTTAGAGAAGCGAGTATTTCCTATTGTACGCAATCGCTTTTTTAATGCTTTCCGACAAGCTTTAAATTTATCTGCACTCCAACTTACATAGCAAATCAGTTGACTAGGAAGCTTAATTCCATTCTGTCTTGCCAATTTGATATTATCATAAGCAAAAGGATCTCTTCGTTGCAACAGAAGCTGCTGTCGAAGATATTGATGCTCCATTTCCATCTTGTATTTTTGTATGTCAAATATTTGCGAAAACTCATCAAGTTTTCCAGCCGAATTAAGTGTCATCAACGTTCGACAACACTTTGAACAGGTCGAACAATTCTCGTGAGACCTTTTTCCGTTCACGCAAACATTCAGATAGCGTCGAACAGGTTCATAATCCATTATTCGCAATGTTTTCTTTAATCGCGTGTACTGTATTCCTTCAGAAATAAACTCTAACGATTCGGTTGAAAGTAAAGGTAGTAAGATGGGATCACAATATTCCCCTACACTAATATCTTTAGACCGAATGCTGTAAATCATAACCTTGTCATAGTCTAGACCAGAGGATGAGTAATAGTACCGGAACAAATGTCGCTGTATCGTAAGTATGCCGGCGGTGCTTGTCAGGGTATGTGTCTTTTGGTGTCCCCATGGATGATATGAATGAAGATTTGAATCTATGGGAATGAACTCCAGCTTAATCTCATCTGCAAATGCTTTTAGGTAGTCATATCGCATATAAAACTTTTGGCGAGAAAGTTTAAGTTCTTCCTTTATTTGGCCTGGGCCGTGTGAACCGACATTTAGGAAAACAAGCTTGTTGATTTTATAATCATGGGATGTTTCCAACTCATAACGATCATAAATCGTGCAAAAAGAATCTACACCTCCTGAAAATCCTGTTCCTACGCCGGAGGAATCAAACCTTTGAGAGCTGGTTTGGTCGGCGGTGATTTTTATCTTTTTACAGGACGGAGAAAAGGACATCAGCAAAGGAACAACATAATTATTTATATTGTCGAGGAGTTTTCGGGAAACGCATCCTTTCAGATGAATATCCTCGCCAAACTGCATCGCGGGAAAAAGCATCCCGACCAGAAATCCGTCCAGGCGA
>PUNP01000037.1 GCA_003551785.1 Candidatus Brocadiaceae bacterium
CTAATGCAGGGAGGTTGTTTTTGTAGATAACTTTGATCTTTGGAGATCAGCTAATGAATATAAAACAATTTGTACAAGATAATATTGTTCAATATGACGGTGATGCAGCTTTCCTTTGCGGTCCGACGGATGATACGACGAAGCTTTGGGATAGATGTAAGGAATTACTTGAAGCAGAACGCCAAAACGGCGGTGTGCTCGATATTGATACCGAAACGATAAGCCAGATCAACAGCCACCCACCGGGATATATTGATCAAGAGCGCGAAAAAATAGTCGGCCTGCAGACGGATGAACCGCTTAAGCGTGCAATTAAACCCTTTGGCGGCATCAGAGTTGTCCAGAAAGCCTGTGAGCAGAACGGACGCGAAGTCAGCCCGGAAGTTGCAGAAATTTGCACTAAATACCGTAAAACCCACAATGATGGGGTATTTGATGCGTATCCCGAAATGTCAATGCTGCTTAGAAAAGTCGGGGTTATCACCGGGCTGCCGGATAATTACGCCAGAGGCCGAATCATCGGTGACCACCGACGAGTGGCCCTTTACGGCATTGACCGGCTTATTGAAGAAAAAGAGAGGGATAAAGGGAAATATGAAGGTGAGATGACCGATGAACGTATCCGCCTGCGTGAAGAGATAGCCGACCAAATACAGGCGCTTAAACTGATGAAAAAGATGGCTGAAAGTTATGGCTGCGATATTTCCGTGCCCGCATCAAACGCCCGTCAGGCCGTCCAGTGGGTTTACTTCGCCTATCTTGCCGCGGTGAAGGAGCATGACGGTGCCGCTATGAGTTTCGGTAATATGAGCACATTCCTTGATATCTTTATAGAGAAAGATTTGCAGGACGGTAAAATAACAGAATCGGAAGCCCAGGAATTGATCGACCAACTGGTGATCAAACTGCGGCTGGTACGGCATCTGCGCGCCGATGAATATAACCAGCTTTTCGCGGGTGACCCTACGTGGGTGACCGAAGCTATCGGCGGATGCTTTGATAATGGAAAACACAAAATAACAAAAACATCCTACCGCTTCCTGCAGACACTGTATAACTTAGGACCTGCACCGGAGCCGAATATCACCATCCTTTGGGATGATAACCTCCCGGAAGCGTTTAAAAAATTCTGTGCCCAGGTAAGTATCGACACATCCTCAATTCAGTATGAGAATGATGCGCTGATGCGCAAACACTGGGGGACTGATGATTATGGCATCGCTTGCTGTGTCTCCTGCACTAAAACCGGTAAGGGAATGCAGTATTTTGGCGCTCGCTGTAATCTCGGTAAAGCACTGCTGATGGCATTGAATGCCGGAAAGGATGAGGTAACCGGCATGGATGTATTTGAGGGGATCGAACCGTTACCGGAAAGTCATGAATACCTCAACTTCGATGAAGTCAAAAAGCGGTTCATCAAAGTCCAGAGCAGGTTGGTGGAACATTATGTCAATACGATGAATGTCATTCATTTCATGCACGACAAGTATTTCTATGAAAGGGCGCAAATGGCCCTCATCGACACGGATGTTGAGCGCAGCATGGCCTTCGGCATTGCCGGTCTGAGCGTAGTGGCCGATTCGCTCAGTGCGATAAAACACGCGAAAGTAAAGCCGCTGCGTAATGAAGAAGGGATAATTGAAGATTTCGAGATAAAGGGAGATTTCCCAAAATACGGGAATGACGACGACCGTGTGGACGATATTGCCGTGCAGCTTGTGAGGGATTTCAACGATGAACTCAAAAAGCACCGTATTTACCGCGATGCAATGCCCACGCTTTCCATTCTCACAATCACCTCCAATGTCGTTTACGGTAAAAAAACCGGCAGCACGCCGGATGGACGAAAGGCCGGCGAGCCGTTCGCACCCGGCGCTAACCCCATGCACGGACGCGATTGTTCGGGGGCTGTTGCATCGCTGAACAGTGTCGCGAAGCTGCCCTATGAGTCATGTATGGACGGTATATCTAAAACTTTTTCGATTGTACCCGCCACCCTCGGTGCGGAAAAGGAAGAGCAGCAGGATAATCTTGTTAACCTGCTCAGCGGATATTTCAATAGTAATGCCCATCACCTGAACGTGAATGTTCTTGAACGACGAAAGCTGGAAGATGCTATGGAAAACCCCGGTAAATATCCACAATTGACTATCCGGGTTTCCGGCTATGCCGTTAATTTCAATAAATTAACCCGTGACCAGCAAAAAGAGGTTATCGAGAGGACTTTTCATTGATTAAAGTTCATTCATATGAGACTTTAGGTACACATGAAGGCCCCGGCATAAGATTAGTCGTCTTTATGCAGGGATGTAACGCCCAATGTGTGTACTGCCACAACCCCGACACGTGGCCGGAATGTGCGGGGATGGAAGTCGAGGATGAGGTGATTTTGGAAAAAATTGAAAGTTCCAAACCATATTTTGGGGAGGATGGCGGGGTTACATTCTCGGGCGGCGATCCGCTGATGCAGGTCGAGGAGCTTATTCCCTTATGCCGCAAAATCAAAGACAGAGGAGTGCATATTGCATTAGAAACCAACGCCAGCATATTTAATGATAAGGTCAAACAATTGCTGGATTTAACCGACCTGCTGCTGCTCGACCTGAAACATATCGATGCTGAATGGCGTAAGAAAATTACCGGACTGAGTTTTGACCCCTTGAAATTTGCCGAATACCGGGAGAAAAACAAACAGCCATTCTGGCTCCGGTATGTACTGGTCCCCGGGTATACGGATGAGGCGGAGTGCCTGGAAGACCTCTCCCACATTTTTGCGAAATTCGAATGGCTCGTCAAAACCGAAATTTTGCCGTACCACGACAAAGGCGAACAAAAATATGATGAAATGGATATGGACTACCAGGGTGCCCACATCGATGTACCCGACCAGGAACTCATTGATGAAGCCAGAAATATACTATCAAAAAAATTGCCTGATGTCGTTGTCAGGTAATCCCGGCTTCAATCTACTCGTAGCCCGCTTTTCTCACAAGCCTCCAGTGGGGCGGATATGCCTATCGCCTTTACGCATGCATATTATCGCATTCCAGCATCTCAATATTGAGATAAAATATATGGGAGAGGATCCGCTTGTTGAAACCGCCTGGCATTGAGTTCCCATAACATCGTTTCTCTTTTCTCCCTGTATGCGGGGTCGGCGTAAAGGTTGACTCTTTCACCCGGATCATTCTCCAGGTCGAAAAGCTGTCCGTATTCCCGCCCGGCAGTGGGATAGACATTCAACTTCCATTTTTTTGTGCGCAGCGTCTGTACAGCCATGTACGGCCCGCCGCTGACAATCATACATCTTTTTTTGTCAACAGGATCGTCGTAAAGCTCTGAATATATGCTTTCTCTTCCTATGGGGGAGTTATCTCTTATACATTTACTCCAGTCAATTCCCTGGACACCGTGATTTATGTCTAACCCCGCAAGACCGAGTAAAGTCGGATGCAGGTCGGTCAGCTCAACCAGCCCGTTGACACGCTTACCTTTGATCTGGTCGGGCAGATTGACAATTAGAGGTACATTCAATGTATCGTCATAATGAATGGAAGGTTTCCGCAGAAGCCCCCTGTTGCAAAGAAATTCCCCATGGTCGGCAGTGTATATAATGATGGTATTTTCGAGATCCCCGACCTCCTCAAGCGTGTCTAAAAGCATGCCGACGCAATCGTCAATCAGGCTGACGGAAGCGTAATAATGCTGAATGATTTTACGTTTTGCCGTATCCGTCCAATTTTCCATTTCTTTCCAGGCGTTGCGGGCTTTTTCAGGAACAAGCATCTTCTCTGCATCACCCGGCTCCGGGGGAACTTCAAACATATCAGGGTAAAACCTGTTTATATGTTCTTTCGGCGCCTCAAACGGATGATGAGGTGCAATGAAAGAACAGAATGTGAACCAGGGGCCGCTCCCGCCCGCCTGCTTTCTGATATAGTCTGCAGCCTGCTGGGCAATAAAAGTACTTTGATGATATTCCGCGGGGTAAGGGGATACATACAGGTCGCCCGGACCGCCTTCCACCTTTTCCCTTTCCGCTTCAAGCAGTTCCGGCTGGACTTTTTTAAGCCACTGCTTATGTTCACCCTGCAGCGCATCTTCACACCCTATATGTGTTTGGAAGCCGAATTTCTTCTTTAGCGGATCATCCGGGAGGAAGTCGATTTTTGCGTCTTCTGCATAAACTTTCAAGTCCAGGATGGGTTTGTCGCTTCCGAGAATATCACGGGTGTAGAGTTCGGGCGTCAAGTGGATTTTCCCGAACGCTCCGGTGGTATAACCGCCGCGCTGAAACAATTCCGGGGTGGTCACTTCATCGGGAGGCAATATCCCCATCCCGCGAACAGTTATAGCAGAAGGATACCTGCCGGTAAAGGCTACGGCGCGGGAGGCCATGCAAACGGGACTCTGGCAGTATGCATTAGTAAATAATGTCCCGTCTTCGGCTAACCTGTCAATGTTGGGTGTTATAGCTAATTCATTTCCCATGCACCCCAGCGAATCCGCACGCTGCTGGTCAGTCATTATCCATAAAACATTAGGTTTCTCATTCATCAAATTGCTGAAAATAAAGGATGTTTAGAGCTTCCTTTGGAAAGTTAGCCCCCTTTAAAAAGCTGAAGCGTCTACTTTCGCGTAGTTTGCCACAAGGGAGGTTTCGTTTTCATATTCTTTCGGGGTCAGGGTGACGATATTGAGGGGTATCATAAATTTTCTTATCGTCTTAACCTCCGGCTCCTTCGTCATCTGTGCACGCTGGAAAACACCTTTTCCGTTGAAATCATTA
>PUNP01000650.1 GCA_003551785.1 Candidatus Brocadiaceae bacterium
AACAGATAGCTATGGGGGGGCCGGTAACGGTTACACATCCGGAAATGACTCGCTATTTCATGACTATACCTGAAGCGGCCCAGCTTATACTTCAGGCCGGAGCTTTAGGAGAAGGGGAGGAAATCTTTATTTTAGAAATGGGAACACCTGTGAAAATTGCTGATATGGCCAAAGATTTGATTAAGTTATCCGGTAAGGAGCCAGGCAGGGATATCGAGATTGTTTATGGTAAAAAAAGACCCGGGGAAAAGCTATTTGAAGAACTCATTACGGAGGATGAAGGGGTACAAAACACCGCTCATGATAAAATAAAAATGATAAAGGTAAATGGGGCTTACGGTTGCTTTGAAAACAAAGAACAATATCGCAAGTGGTTATTTAATAACATCAACGGACTTTACAATGCCGCTGATTCATGCAAGGCTGATCAAATCAAGCTGAGTTTGAAAACGCTGGTTCCAGAATACAAAATGCATAAATGCAACTGTGTTTTGACTTCCATGGATAGTTAATAAAGATGGATATCCTCTAAAATGGTGATGAATACCCGGCTCGTAGTGGACGCTTTCAAGCGTACAGGGGAGCGCGTAGCAATTTCCGAACTCCGGACCCCTTGAAAAAGGGCTCACTTCGAACCTTTTGTCGCCTTTTCGGCCACTATATTCCTTAAATCGCTTCCATTTTCCCCCGGCAATCGAATTTCTGTAGGAGCGAACGGTTGTTCTCCGCAGAAAACTCAAATGCAAAATTGCGCTGCCAGGGCGTCTCTCTCCCGGCTCTCCTAAGACTAAACTGCATATTGCATGCGAATTCAGCGGCGCGTCTGCAATAAAAGTCTGCTCTTGCTAACAATACAGCGGCGTTTGCTTTTGCGCATCAGCACCACCGGGTGCTCGTGAGAGAAGAAGGCTAAATGTCTTTACTCATTGTTAATAGTGTTGAGTTGCTTTTGTAATCGTGCCTGTTTACGGGCTGCAGTATTGTCATGTACTATGCCCTTAGCAGCCGCTTGATGTAAAAGTTTAGTCACGATTTGCAATTGTGCATTAGCTTCAGCACTATCTTCCCTTTCTACAGCCCGCTCAAATTTAATTGTTTCGGTGTGGATTTTACTTTTAAAACTTTTGTTACGCAAACGACTTTCCTTATTTTTCCTTAAAGATTTAACTGCTGACTGTCTTTGCGGCATTTGCAATTTCTCCAACTTTTAATTATTGTTAATTTTATCTACTTTTTCAGCTACATCTTTGAAGCTGATATCATTTGAATACAGCCGTTTATAAATACTTAGAGCATCTTGCGTCTCTCCATTATTTTCAAGGGCTTGAGCGAGATAATAATGTAATTCCATGCCCTTTTTATCCATGGTTTTATGTTTACCCAAAGCTCGCCGGAACTGCTCAATTGCCATGTCATATTGGCCTTTTTTACTGAAACACTTACCGAGCATAGTCGCAGCTTCAAGTTCTAAGTTGGGTGATTGTCCAGCCTGTTGGAAAGCGGCGATAGCTGAATTTATCTCGTCCGCTTCAAACAAAGCATGCGCTAAGTGCAATTTCAAATCACGGTCAGTAGGATGTTTTTGCACCCTCCATTTATACTCCTTTACAGCTAACTCTTTGCGTTTATTCCGTATTCGGGTTAGCTGTTCAGAAAGATCAGTGTCATCCGGTTTACTCTCTAATTTTTCCTGAAGTTCCCTTTCACTCAGGGTCAATTTCCGTATTTTCAAATCCCCCAGCTTTTGTCTGATCTCATAATTATCCTGTTGTTTTTGCAGAGCGCGAGTCAGTAATTTAAGAGCTTTTTCTGATTGTTTATCTTGCTCTAACAAATTCGCTAATCTGATAATTTTGCTTACATTATTGGGTTCTTTTTTCAGTTCATCCAGCGCATTTTGGATTTCTTTTTTACGCTTTTCATCGGCTGTTTCGAACTTTTTGACAGACTCTTCGGCAACTTCTTTATCTTTGATCATATCGCGGAAGCTCGCCGCTTCGTCCATTTTACTTTTTTGCATGTGTGCTTCGGCCTCGAGATTCTTAACCAACGACTCAATATTTCTGTTATCGGGGTCAAGTTGATTAAGGCGCGATAAATATTTCAATGCTTCTTCTGTATCTCCTTTTTCCTGCAAAAGTTCGCCTAGATGCTTCAACGCCTTCTTATTTTCTGGTGATTTAGAGATGACATCTTTAAATATAGTTATTGCCGCTTCAATATACTCCGATTGGCGAGCAGCTTTTCCAGCTTTTATGCAGAATGCCATACTGTTCGGCATGGATTCTAATACATTTTCGTATAATTCCAATTTTTTTGAGGGATTTTTACAGAAAAATTGCGCTTTCAGAAGGGGGGGCAAAATCTTCATGGAAGCCAGAATCTTTCCTGCTATACCAGCTTCCTCCGCAATACGCCGCCTCTCAGTTCCACGCAAAAGTAAGCGTGCCTCAGGATGCTCAGGATCGTTTCTCAGAACTTCCCTGAACAATTCTATAGCATACTCATAATTGCCCATGTTTGCGGCTTTGCGAGCTTTATTATAGATGTCTTCTAAGGCCAAGGTACTATCCCTCTTTATCTAAAAGGGTTTTACGTAAGAAAATCGAAAATTTTTAAGAAACCGCGTGAGATATCTAACAGTTATCTTATCGCACGGGATAAACAAGAAAGTTTCTTTAATCTATCAACCCTTTGTGTCAATAAGCATTAAAAATAAACAGCTGATTCATGAAATGTTGAGTTGAGTTTAAAGGTCAGCAAAAGCCATTGGCAGGTCTGTCATCTGGACAGTGCTAATGGTTTGAATTAAATCATCATAAGACACATCATCATCGGCAATAATGATCACTCTTCCATCGGGATACATCCTGTGAGCCATTCTGAGCCTGCCTAAAAGGTGGCTTTGGCCGGGGATTCTTTGCTCATTGAGTCTGATTTCAGTTCTTTCAGCAGTTTCATTCCAAACAAGCTGAAGCCGAAGGTCTTCAAACTCTTCTACATCTTCATCTGTTTCAGCTTCATGATCACCGGTTCCTTCAGCCCTGGGCAAATCCGTTTCGATCATAACTTCCGGTTCGGGTATTTGCAAAGTGACGATAAAGAAGATCAGCAGAAGAAAGACGACATCGATCATAGAAGTCATCTGCAAATCCATTTTTTCGTCTTCTTGTTGTGTTGCACCTACGACCATAACCATATCCTCCCAAAAGCTTAAATTAATCACTCGGCATCATCTTTCGCTTCATAAGCGGCAAACATAATTTGCCGAAAATCTTCTTCGTAAATAGTGCTTAAAACCTGTCTGATTATTTCATATCTTGAACCTTTGTGTCCACGAATAATTATCGGGGCGGAATCGTGTTCTTGCTGAACTTGCTGCAAAGTACCTTTGTAATTTCGCAGTCTGCGTCGAAACCCATCAATATCAAATTGTTCACCGTATAATGAAATGGTGCCGTCTTCAAGGATATTTACAATCATTCTGTTGGTAGCAACATCAGGTTCAATTGTTGCCTGATACTGAGATTCCGGCAATTCTTTAACAGCGGCCCTCTCCATCTCGTTAAAAGTCGAAATAATCATGAAGAAGATGATTAGAAGGAAAGTCACATCGATCAGCGGAGTCATATCTACTTCCACATTAACAGATTCCCCTTCAACCTTTTTACTAACATCTTTAGCCATTAATATTCCCTCATATTTTGGATTTTAATTAACGGTTAGTAAAAATTTATTCACCCGGCGGTGGTGGCGGTTCTTCATCAAGACTTTCCAGACCATCTTCGTCCAGGTCGAGTTCACTATTGTCCATTTCGTCAAGCTCTTCTTTCTCAAGGTTCTCTTCGGCGCCCATTTCCGGCTGCGCCATTGAGTTAATTGCCTCATCGATATCTTCGATCATATCCGGAGTTATTTCAGTATGTTTGAACCTGTCGAGAATGTCAGTTACAACTAAACCCATGTCAAGAAAAACAGCCGTAGCTTTATTTTTCAGAGCTGCGTAAACAACTAATACGGGGACACCGACAATAAGTCCTTGGGCAGTCGTTACCAGTGCCATCTGTATTTGTCCTGCAAGCAACCGGGGGGGGGGTTGAGTTTCAGCAGCTGCAATAACGCCAAAAGCGCCTAACATGCCTAATACGGTCCCCATAAGCCCTAACATCGGTGCGATAGCGCCAATGATAGACAGCCAGCCTATTTTTTGCTGTAACCGGATACTTTCAGTTTCAGCTGAATCTTCAGCTGACGAAATCATCTCATCATACCCGGCTTTCAGCTCTCGCAGCCCATCTTCTAATATTTTGGCGAGTATAGAGTCGTGTTCCATGCACTTTTTCATAGCTTCGCCCACATTATTATCAGCTACATCATCTTCGACGCTGTTAATAAAGTCAACAGGCAGCATTTCTGACCGTCTCAGGACGATGAAGAACCTGATAGCCAGGAATATAGCAAAAATTGAAAGCAGTATGATAATAAATCCAGGCCAACCGGAATGCTGTAAAACCATTTCCAACACGCTTATTTCTTCACCGGCCATCTCTTCCATTCCTTCAATCTCTTCTTCTTGAGCCATGACTTGTCCCAAGCTCAGAAGCCCTAACACCATTACACTACTCAAGCGCTTTATACACTTCATCATTCTGCTTAAAATCATGCTAATCCTCCTTAAAGTTTAGTGAACCATCATCTAATGGTTATGCATTTCCAAAATATGACAATAAATTAAAGTCTTTCCGCCCAATAGGAGTTAGGGAAACGTCTTCTTAATTTCTCTCTGAGT
>PUNP01000876.1 GCA_003551785.1 Candidatus Brocadiaceae bacterium
ACCGGCAGACAAACAATACGCGTTCAAATACCGCCTGATGAACGTAATACCGGGCCGGCTGCCATACATATGCCGGATGAACTGTTCGAAGTGATGCCCTTCCGTTATGCTGAAGTGACGGCGACCGACCCTTCCGTTTCACTTGTCGAAACCTGCCAGCCGGCAGTATTCTACCCTTTCAACGATGCTGCTGCGGAATTTGACTGCGATGATGATCGCCTGAACAGAGTGTGGGAACTATGTAAATACAGCATCAAAGCAACCAGTTTCTGCGGCGTTTATGTGGACGGTGATCGGGAACGTATCCCTTATGAAGCCGATGCCTATATCAATCAGCTTTGTCATTATGGTGTCGACGCCGAATATGAACTGGCCCGTCACACGTTTGAAATCCTGCTGCGTCGTCCAACGTGGCCTACTGAGTGGGCTATGCATTTCATACCCATGGCATGGGCCGACTACCAGTATACGGGACGCTCTGATCTGCTGGAAGCTTATTATGAACAACTCGCCGGCAAGGCCCTGCTGCCTCTTGCCCGTGAGGACGCCCTGATCAGCACTGAAACCGGGCTGGTGAGCCCAAATCTGCTGGAAGAATTAGGACTGGACAAGAACCCTGCATTTAAGCCTCAACAGTTGCTGCGGGACCTGATCGACTGGCCCCCCGGCTCCTTCACTCAGGGCGGCACGGGTGAACGCGATAATTACCACATGGTGCCGGTTAAAACGGTCATCAACGCTTTTCATGCCTGGAACCTCGAACTGCTGGGGAATATCGCTGAGATTCTTGGAAATCCGGAAAATGCCGATTTTTACCGTCAACGCTATAAAAAAGTTGTTAAAAGCTTGCACAGGGTATGCTTTGACACAGAACGCGGCATTTTTACAGACGGCGAAGGCAGCGATCACGCTTCGCTCCATGCCAACTTGTTTCCCGCTGCTTTCGGCTTGCTGCCCAAAGGCAGTCAAGACACAGTCTCAGCATTCATCAAGTCACGAGGCATGGCTTGCAGCGTTTATGGTGCCCAATACCTGCTGGAAGCCTGCTTCCGGTTAGGCGAACCCGATTATGCTCTCGAGCTGATGACTGCCGACCATGACCGCGGTTGGCTGAATATGCTCTGCGCCGGATCCACTATAACCTGGGAGGCCTGGGACCACCGATATAAAAACAACCTCGATTGGAATCATGCATGGGGAGCGGCGCCCGCCAATATTATACCGCGGTTTGTCGTCGGGGTTAAGCCTGCTCACGCAGGTTTTCAACAAGCTCTGATTGCTCCTCAAGTAGGGTGCCTTGAAAGAATCGAGGCAAAAGTACCTACCCCAAAGGGGCCGATCGCCCTGAATTGGCATTCTGCCTCGAAGGGTAAGAGCCGTTTGTTTGTGCAAACACCGGTACCGGCAAAACTGGACACCAGTGGACTGCTATCCGCTTTGAAGGATCAAAAAGATTCACCCGATATAATCCGGCACCTTCCTGCTGGAAACCATGAAATAATTATCCCCTGATCTGCTGAGCACTTTCGGCTCTTTTTATTACCTGAATATGAATGATAAAAAAAACACGTTAGTGTCCGCGTTCTCCTGTGCCCGCAGTCAACCCCTTGCATGGAGCCGGTTAATTGTTGCCGCCGGATGGTTCACTATAGCACTCTGCATTCTGCTCCATACCACGCAAATCCTCGACTTCCAATGGAGTTCTGAAAGTGGCATTACAGGCTGGATAGAGGCGAACCAATATCCGAAACAGCAAGAGTTCTTTTATTATCTTGCTGCGATAATCGGCATTCCGGTAATTATGTTGACCGGCTGGATAATCTGGATTATCTCAGGGCATACGCTTTCGACAATCACCGGTATACAGCGGAAAACAGGACTTCATCAGGTCGCTTTTTTGCATTTATTTCTCCTGGTACCGTGGCTCAGGCTGATTGAACTGGAGCCTTATGTATGGGAAACACTGGCTGCAAGTTTAGCTTTCGGTGCGCTTCCCTTCTCCGTGTTTTTGCTCTGTGGGGATTTATTTAGCAAAAAAAGGAAAGAACTCAATCATCAGAAAAATATAAATGCTCACAATGGCGCAGCCAAACAACAACTTAATAACATCAGAAATATTCAGAACTGTGATAATTACAAACCAAACGCTGTTTTCGACCAGGAAAAACAGGAAAAAGCCCCCCCGTATCAATCAAAACTCAGAATCAAGAAAATAACCCGTTTACTATGGCGTTGCTGTTCGATTTTGACAGTCTATGCTGTAGTCCCGATTATTATTTACCTTCTATCATACAACAACAATATTGATGGCGGAGCATGCCTCTTTCACCAAAGTGAATTTTTGGTGCCAATGAACGAGTTGCTTCATGGCGGCATCCCTTACAGGGATATCTACCTCCAGCACGGACTGCTTCACAATGCATGGATACCCTGGCTTGGTGCGGTTCTTTTCGAACCAACTTTGGCAGGCTTAAGGGCGATTATGGGGTATATCGCCCCGCTTTCTCTTCTCGCCGCTTATTACATGGTACTGAAGACATTTCGGTTCGGTTTTCTTTCGGCTCTCGCGGCCTCCCTGGTCTTCCTTTCGTCGGGCATCGGCGGACGCAGCGTTTTTGGCTTGTTGAGCATCGGCTTTCTGGGTGCCGCGATAGACAGACCACATCTTTTCCGCTTTTTCAGGCCCTGCCCTGATAGCGAAGAAAAAGGGACCGGAATGAAAGCTTTAAAACATTACGCAGGCTTTTTCTTAATACATGGTCGGCTGATTATTACCTCTGGTTTTCTGGCTATGATGGCCTTCTGGCACAGCGTAGAAGTCGGTCTGTATACTCTGACGGCCGGAGCGGTTTTTACCGTCATTACTGCCTTTTTCGCCGCTCCTGAAGTGAAACTGCGCACCCGGGCACTGCCAGCGACCGCCTTTGCTGCCGGTGCTTTTGCGGGATTCTGGATATTCGGATGGTATTTCCTGTTCAAAGGTGCGCTGGGTGATCTGGGCTGGAATGTATGGATTCAGTGTGCCTATCAAACTGAAACCTGGGGGCTGGCTATGCCCGGTTTCTTCAGCACCTTCCGACCGATACTTACGGGTACTAACCGACCGGATGCTGCACAATGGCTCCAGCAGCACAATGTGCAATTCTACTTAGGGGCCGTTACCCTTGTTCTTTCAACAGCGGTTCTGACTTGCAGGATATACAGGAAAGGTTTCAGATTTTCGGGATGGGCACCCCAGCTTTTATTGCTGACGCTCGCCGGCATATGTTTTTACCGAACGGTTCTGGGGCGTTCGGACCTGGCACACGCTCATTACAGCATATTTTTCTCCACCCTGTTAGGGCTTTTTGCCGTTGCTGCGTTAGCCGGGAAAACATGGGATGTGCTTTTTTATGAAAAATTAAAACTCACTTCAAGGCTGGGAAACGGAACATTTTTTTTGATATTAACTCTGGCCGTGGGGCTGTGTATAACGTGGTATGTGAACGTTCGTTGGGAACCTTTAACAGGTCTGAAGCAGCGTATTGAGAGGCTTGAAAATCCTTCTCCCCCGACCAGTGCCGCTGAAGAGCCTATACCGGGGGCGGGAGTCCTTAACATGGGCAGCCAGCCGGATGCATTGAGACCTGTTGTTGATTACATCAAGAAAAACACCGAGCCGGATGAACGCGTGTTGGATTTCAGCAATCAATCGCTCTGGTTCTTCCTTGCCGACAGGCGTCCTGCCTCAAGATATTTCATTACGGCTTATGCCTCTTTGCCGGCGATGCAGCGCGAGGTCATTGAGGACATCGAACGTCACGAAGTGAATCTGATAATTTACAATGGCGGCACCTGGTTTGACCGCATAGACGGCGTACCGCAGGCCGAAAGACACCCTTTAATCGCCGAATACATCAAAGATAACTACGAGCCGGACACGCAAATAGGCCAGGTAAAGCTCTGGAAGCGCAAAGTAAGGTAAAAAAACAGTGAGCCGTCTCGTCATGTGTAAAGTATCCGGTATTCATTACCCGGTTGCGCCCTGACTGCGCGATTTTGTCCTTGATCGTTCAGGGGCGAACAGCCATTCGCCCCTACAGTCGATTGAGAGCCAAAAGAAAATTTGAAGGCGTTCGACATATTCGATCAGACGATCTCCAAGGTCGTATTTCCGTTCCTTGGACATTGGATATTTGTCTTTCTTCGTACATCCTCAACTTGTTAACGATGTGCGGCCACTAAGCGCCTAAATAACCACGGATCACGCTGAGGACGCAGACGAAGACAAAAAATACTTTCAAGAAGGTAGTCAACTTAAAAGAAGCCGTCCTCTGCGATCTCTGCGGTCAAAAACGAAATAACCAAAAATTATCCTTCAATCTACCTTGAAGTAGTCATTATTCAGGATAGCATTAACTCTTTCCAAATCAAAAGAAACAGGATCAAAATCTTCGATCATGTAACAGTATGGTTCTTCTATTTCTCCATCTTCGGGATTATTTAAGTGTTCCAGGATCATGTTGTATCCGATAAAACCACCGCAATCCTCGGGCGGGCATGCTCTTTCGCCACCGATACAGATCGGATAATTAACGTTGTTTTCGGGAGGGAATATCTTCTCTACGACAACCAAATGCCGCCAGCTATCGCCAAAATCATATTCATAGAGAAAAGAATCACCTTTCTAATTATCTGCCGCAATCGCGCGCCGCGTTCATCTTTCATCGGAGGCCCGTATGCCGGCATATCAGTCACAGGCATACCATAACGTTTGTCATCACTGACAATAAATTCATGCAA
>PUNP01000120.1 GCA_003551785.1 Candidatus Brocadiaceae bacterium
AACCTCCACCTTTAAGCGGCTGCGCCGCCGCTGTTTTAAGTGCCGCACATGTCGCCACTTAAAACAGCAAACTGTTTATCCCCCGTGCAACCTGCAACTTCAGCGATAACAGCTTATTATGTAATCGGCCGCAAAAACCGCAAATACGCCTCTTACATAATAGGCGGTTATCGTAAGTTGCTTTTCGTGTGCAGGGTTTTCATCATCGCGCCCCACCCTAAAATCATGCTGTTGTTTTTTTCTCTTAGCCTACTGCGTTATTTTATGGCATATAACTCAATCTGCTTCTCAATTTAACGTCACCATAAGGGCGGCCTTTATAAACTCTTTCTAACCTTCTTCTGTTTTGTCTTGTTAGCTTATATGCGTTATCGTCGGTAAGCGCGATCCCGTATTTTTTAAGAGTCTGTGCAACATCTTCCTCAAAAACATTGTTTTGATTACAATATAGCTTCAGTGCATCATTCGACACATATTTACTTGTTTTGAGCATACCTGCTATGTCAGCTATATCTTCCCTTGGAAACAGAATGTTTTTGCCACCTTCATAAAACGCATCTCGCAACTTCTTGTTCCATTTTTTGTTCTGCTTGAATAATAATTTTGCTGAAAGGTTTGCGAAATCCTCGCCTGGATTTAATCTAAGGGCAAAAGCACACTGCAAACCTGGGCGCTGAAAAGGCTGAAGCCCAATTAACTTAAAAGGTTGGTTCGGATTATAGTCAATAGTTATGTTTACATACGATCTCAGGCAACCTATCCCTTCTTCTCTCACTACAAAATCTTGAATGTCGGCATTATAACTGCTTGTTGCAAAAAAAGCCGCCACCGCAAGATCGCAAGTTAAATCTATTAGGCTAGTTTTCAATTCGTAATGTTGCGCAAGAGCGCAAAAACCCACATTGCAGAAATCTTCAATAGCATACTTTACCTGTGGGAAGGTTTTTGTGATAAGTTCAAACTCAAGCATTTTGAGGGTGTCAATTAAAATTAAATCTTTGGCTCTGTTGCCATCACAATCTTTGTCACAGCCATCGGTTACCCGGTATATGCTTGGGTAACAGTTGTCAAACACATCACATTCACCACGATAAAAACGCCCGGTCATGTTAGGTGGGTAAGCACCTATTGTGCCATCGGGCATCTGCATAAGGTTAAAGCTTAGATCGCGAAGCAAGTAACCAGAGGAATTATCTTTTAAGCCGAGGACTGCATTACTGTTTTCTAAATAACGGATCGCTTCGAAGATATCTTCGAATACTTCTTCTGCACTTTCTTTCTGCAGTTAGGTAGCCTCCAATCTAAAACAATTACCTGATCATGTCCCAACTTACAGGTGTACCCTTCTTGACGTTTTTATTTACTGACCGCCCCAGCAGCAACTCATAATATTTCGGTTCTAAGCCTAAGCCCGGCCTAATGCGACGTATGTTTTGGGGGTTTAAAGTATCGCCTGCTTGCATATCTTCAGCAATGTAAAGTGAGCGCCGCTTCAATCGAGAATTTACCTCAGCCCCAGTTGGTCCGTATTGCACCTGGCCAAGGGCTTGCCAGGCTGCGCTTGTTTCAATGACCAGGTTTTTCAGCTCAGCCGGTTCTAAAGAAAAGGCAGCATCAACCCCACCATCAGCACGCGATAAAGCAAAGTGTTTTTCAATAACTGTGGCACCGCAAGCTACAGCTGCAACCGCTGCGCCTATACCCAAGGTATGGTCGGACAAGCCGACCTCACAGTTAAAGAGTTCCTTCATATGGGCGATAGTGCGCAGGTTGCTATTTTCAACCGTTGCAGGGTAGGTACTGGTGCATTTAAGTAAGACTATATCTTTGCAGTCTGCTGCCCGTGCTGTATCAACTGTTTCTGCTATTTCAGCAATAGTAGCCATACCAGTTGATATGATCATAGGTTTACCGGTAGCAGCGATTTTGCGAACTAGCGGTAAATCAGTCATCTCGAAGGAAGCTACCTTGTAACAGGGCACATCAAGGGTTTCTAAGAAATCGACTGCTGTTTCATCGAAAGGCGAGCTAAAGCAAACCAAACCCAAACTTTTTGCCCGCTCTATAAGTGGTTTATGCCAAGCCCAGGGGGTATGGGCCTTTTTATATAGCTGATGCATACTCTGTCCAACCCAGAGTGAATCAGGATCACTTATAAAGAATTCGCCATCAGCAAGGTCCAAGGTCATCGTATATGCAGTGTAGGTTTGCAGCTTTACCGCGTGAGCCCCCGCATCTGCAGCAGCATCGATAATCTTTAGTGCTTGTTCGAGCGATTGGTTATGATTGCCGGACATTTCAGCAATGATGAAGGGGCTTTTATTTGTATTATTAAATTTTAACGAGTTAAAATTAGTCATAATCTACCTCTCCTAAATAATATTGCATATCGTCGATGCTACACGAAAGGAGCCATAACCATCAATCAAGGTTTTCCCTTGTTTTGAGAGCTGTTTCCTTTTTTCATAGTCTTTTGATAGCGTGCAAATAGTTTCCCTGAGTTGGTTTGAATTTAAGTTAACAATATTCCCCATATTAATCGAAAGTTTGTTTTTAGCCAAGTAGTTAGAATTTGAGACTTGATTATCTGAAACAACATAATTAATAAAAGGAACACCAATAGTACACAGCTCCCAACAGGTAGTGCCCGCCGCTGTTATGGCAAAATCAACAGTCTGCATCAATGACGCCATTTCGAAGCTATTTGAGTAAACCTTTAAGTTATCAGAACAAGCCTGTGTTGATTTTTCTGTACCTATAAACCCCGTAACCATTTTAAAGGTAAAAGGTAAATCTTTTAGTGCCTCATATATATCGAGCACCTTATCGCTCATTATGCTACCACCTAAAGTTATTAAAATGCTTCTCATATTTTTTGCCGGTTCATACTTTTTTGCTTCACGAAAGCTTTTGCCTATAAGTATATAATTAGGCCCGGCAAGTATAAGAGCCCCATTTTTGACTTTACCCTTATAAGCATCATGTGTTGCCCAAGGCACTGGATTTACTATCATATCAGCAACATAGTTGTTGCCATGCAATAACCCAAGATGAACTTTTTTACCTTTACATATAATCTTGGCTTGATATTTATAATCTAAATGATAACCATCAAAAACAATCGACTTTGGTTCGTCTATGGCTAAACATTTATTTAAAAACTCAACTTCTTCACTAATGCCATATTGACTTGGGATAGTACGATAATCAAACCCTTTTCCTTTGATTAATTCCAAATAATAATGGTTGGTCTCCCGCAAGATAAATGTGATGCTGTAAAATACTTCTAATGCCTCAGCCAGACTAAGACAACGCATTAAGTGGCCAAGACCAATTTCTTTAGATACATCTACTCTGATATATATCATGTAATTTTTCCAGCTTCCTACTTAATGCCACTTAAGTTCATAAAATCCATGCGTGTAATCCTCATAAACAACCAATCATTAGTATTGGTTGTTACCATTAGTTCTTCGGGAAAGTCATCAAACTTAAAGCCTAATTTCTGGTTTACCCTCTGGTTTGCTCGATTAGACACATGCGTCTTTGCAAATACACAATCGAAGCATAAATCATCGAAACCATATTTAAGCCATCGCTTAGTAGCTTCTGTTGCATAACCTTTGTTCAGCGCGTCCACTTCACCGATATACTTGCCTAGTTCACCACAATAACCGATACTCTTAATATTAAGTGGCACAAAGCTTATACTGCCAATTGGTGTTTTATTTTCAGTGGCTAGCTCAATAATATAATCTACTCTTTTATCACGGCTGCTATTAAACCACTTTAAATGTTCATGGAGCGTTAGCTCACCATTATTGGTTCTTTGACTCATACTTGCAATATGAGGCAAATTTCTCCATTTAACAACGATATCAGCATCATTTTCTGTCATCGGGCGGAGTATACACCTATGTGTATACAATACATTTAACTTATCAGCAAACATAATGTTACCTCACATCAACTTGTATTAACTAAACTCATAAACTAACTATATTCTTCACTTTACCGGTATTGAATTCCTGTTTTTTAAAAATAAACGATTCAATTTGAGCAGCAGACGCCTCAAGCACCACTCTCTTTCAAACGCCGGTAAAGCGTGGCCTTCGACACACCTGTTAACTCGGTTATCTCAGATATACTGTAATCTTTCGATTCATAGAGCCTTAAAGCCCTTTCCACCGCCTTATTATCCACCCTGGGCCTACCACCTATTCGACCCCTTTTACGGGCTGCTTTTAGGCCGGCCTGGGTTCTTTCTACAATCAGCTCGCGTTCCATCTCGGCCAGGACAGCCAACATCCGGAACATGGCCTTGCCGATGGCGCTGGTGGTGTCGATCTGGTCTTTCAAGGAAACGAACTCCACTCCCCGCTCCTGCAGTTCCTCAGTGAGACCCAGGAGCTTAAATGTTGAGCGGCCCAGTCGGTCAAGCTTGTAGACAACCAGGGTGTCCCCTTCCCTTAAGTTTTCAACCAGGCGGTCAAGCTCCGGTCTTTCTTTGCTGCCGTTGCCGCTAACCTTTTCAGTGATAATCTTGTCACATCCGGCAGTGGCCAGGGCATCGAGTTGGGTCTCCAGGTTCTGATCTTTGGTCGAAACGCGGGCATAGCCAAACTTCATATGGGCACCCCCTTTTAATATTTTACAATGTATCATAATAGGGGGGTTAGCGCAACTTTGAATTGATAATATATTTTGATACTGTTATTAGGGGTAAAAAGCCCATTATTAGATCGAAGTTTTCACTGTCTCAATAATTATCGTATATGAAA
>PUNP01000237.1 GCA_003551785.1 Candidatus Brocadiaceae bacterium
AGAAGAGAAGATTTTTTTCTTCCGCTAAGCGCCCGACATATCCTACAATAAATGATTTTTCGGGGATTGCCCACTTAACCCTGAATTTTATCCCATTTCCCAGTTTAAACTTATTGGTATCGATTCCGGTAGGGATAACCGAAATGGGAGTTTTAACGCCGTTTTGGCGCAGGAGATGCTTCATACCTTTTGTAGGTACGATGACATGCTGACATAGATTGGAATAGCCTCTAGATAGTTCTTTTGCCAGCTGGTCGAAAGTATCCATATTGATCGGAAAAAGTCCGTCATAAGCTTCATATCGGGTGTGGTGTGTGAAAATGACCGGAATATTTTTAAGTGCGCCGTATCGCAGCGCCATATCACCGAGCAGGATGGGGTAGTGAGAATGAATAATATCCGGCTTAAAATTGTCTAATAGCTCTTTCAGTTCGATAGAGAAGGGGAGCGGGACGGAAAAGTCACTGCCGTAGACGTTTTTTAATGATTGGAGGCGAAATATCTCCTGCTTATCCTCATTTTTTTCTATGTTATCATCAAAACTTGGAGCGACGACTATTACCTCGTTTCCTTTAGCTCTCATTTTATCGGCAGCTATAGAAACTGAGCTTGCCACACCGCCGACATGGGGCGGATAGGCATTTGTGAACATGGCGATTTTCATGAATGAAACTAGGGGGAATTTGCAGTTTTTCTGTCAATCTGTTACAATTACCTTCCATGTCGGGGCGTGGCGCAGCCTGGCTTAGCGCGCTACCATGGGGAGGTAGAGGTCCCCGGTTCGAATCCGGGCGCCCCGACCACATTCACCCCGGGCTATTATGAATCCGTCACCTCTGGGATTCCAGACGAAATTCCACTCTTTAAATTTTCAGCTCACCAATATCATCTTAGGTGAAGCATTATGTTGACCTTCCGCAAAATATTTTTTACACCAAAAATTCTTGCAATTTTCATCAGTGTCCATCTATAGTCTATGATATTGAGCACTTTCATGGCTGAACCGATTACTATCCCGGTTGTGTTCATTATTTCCTGCCAATCACATCCAGCAGACGTACATCGAAAACTTACTCCCTTATGCCGTCTAAATCCGCTGAATTGTGATTATTGTTATGCTTATAGAGCTTAGCTATGCAGTTGCCGGTGTCAAGAGCTAACTCAGCAATGTTTTCCATACACCCGCCAATGACGACTAATGCAGTGACTGATTCAGGTAGTATGGATTGAGAGTTGTCACGAAGAGCTTCATTAATACCCCGCAGCAGTTCCTTGTTAAGATTCTTTACTTCATTATAAAGAGGATGTAAACCATTTGCTTCAGAGGGGTCATGATTTATGAAAGCCTCAATGCTATTACTGAACATGGTCTGTGCCAGCTCTGTCATTTTAGATAATGATGTATTGCATAAGCTGTTGGGCAGGGAATCCAACGGACATTCATTGATGAGGTTGGCGATATGCATACCCTTATCCGCCATTCTTTTGAGGTTTAGGGACATGTGCGACATGGTGTAAACCAGATGAACATCGTCAAGTGACAACTTGCCGGTAGCGAGTATATCTACCGCCAGTGAGTCAGCTTTGAGCCAGACCTGGTGGGCCTTGTAATCGTCCAGTTGGGCTTCATGTGCTGCATCCATATCGCTGTCAACTAAAGCTATTACAGACTCGGCAAAAACTGATTCCACAATACCGGCCAGGGCCAAGACCTGCTGTTTGAGTGTCAAAAGCTCTGATTCAATATTCTTGATTACATCATTTTCGTTCATATCAACCTCACTTGGATTATCTTATTCTTTTTTGTTTTTATTGTTTTTATTGTTTTTATTTTGAATTTTTTGATTTTTCTTTGACATTTCTTCAGCTTCCAATAATCGCTGCATCCAGCCTTTTTTTGTTTTCTTCGCCGGTAAATGTCCGTGCGAGGTTTTTTTGGTTTTATCTTTGTTTTTGGCTTCTTTAGCTTCAGCAACAGGGACAAGTTCCAGCCCTTCGGATTTTTTTCGGATAAGCCAATGTTCAAAAGCCCCGACCATGCTGCTGCAAGTTATATAGAGCAGTAAGCCGCTGGCAAAGTTATAAAACATGAACGCAAAAAGAACCGGCATCCATTTCATAATTTTTTGCTGCTGCTGCGCTTTCGGGTCCGCTGGAGTAGGGGTGAGCTGCTGGTTAAGCATCCAGGCGCCGATCATAATAAAAGGCAGTACATTGAAATCATTACCTAATATCGGCAGCGATATGGGCATCTGCCAAACGGTATCGGGGCGGCTGAGGTCGGTAATCCATCCGGGTATGAAAGTGGCCTGACGAAGCTGTACGGATGTCCGGAGGGTCTTGAAAAGAGCCAGGAATACGGGCATTTGCAAAAGCATAGGGAAGCAGCCTTTCATGGGGTGGACACCATACTTGGAATACAATTTCCACTGTTCCTGGGCCATTTTCTGACGATCGTCCCCGTATTTCTTCATCAGTTCCTGCAGGTGCGGTTGCAATTTTTTCATCTTGTGCATACTTAACTGGCTCGAACGGGTCAGCGGGTGAAGAGTGCCTCTGATAAGCAGTGTCAGCAATATTATCGCGATCCCATAATTGGGGATTATCATATAGAAAAAATCAAGTATCCAGACCATAAGCGGGGCAAGGAAAGTGATAGTGCCCAACGACAGTACACGGGTAAAAAACGGCATTCGCCCCGAACGCATATCGGAAGCCAATCCCGGTGCGTAAGAGTCCAATATCTCTGACAGCAAGGGGACGGCAATAAATTTATAGGGGAAACTTTCCGTTTCATTGGCAGGTATTTCTATCCGACGTGATTGGATGATTGAGGCTGCGGTGGGATGCCTTTCCGCCAAAGAAGCCAGATCGGATTCTGAGCCGTTTTGTTCACGTAATTTACTCCAGCGTCCGATACCCTCTTTTATACCGGTTTCCGTGAGTTTTACCGACTCCACAGAACGTATCCAGTTGGAAGTTTCCGGCCAAAGCATTGCAGTGAAGTATTGGCTCACCATCCCGGCCCATGCAATGTTGGGCGAATCTATCCGTTCACTTCCATTGATAGAATCGGCATTGATCAATTCGATATTCAGTTTGTCGTTATTGCGAAGTGCAACAGCAGATGCCAGGTACCTTGTTTGCAGCGTTTCGCGTTCAATCCCCGCTGCACTGCGTATACTATATTCAAATTGAATTTCATCATCAGTCAGGTTTCTGAATTCAAGATTACTCTTATAATGATAAGTGTCGGGATCGATATTTACTGATTTAGTGATAGCGATTTTATCGTCTATCTTAGCTTCAAATACAATAGAGGAAGGGGTGTGCCTGAGAACTTCGTAGACTAAATTCTCGACATTCACGGTGTGTCTGGATATACTGCCGTCCTGATCAACCAGGTAGAAAACAATATCGGTTACCATATCGCTGAATGTGCCGGTATTGAATTCGCGAATGAGGGTAAGCACGGGCCTTTCAGACTGGGAATCGTCTTTGAAGTAAGGGGCTTTATACTCGAGCAATTGCAGTTTTTGCAAAGCGGCGCCGCGATTAGTCCATTCCGTGCGTATTTTGTCATTTTCGATGACCAGTCCCTCCTGGATGTCCGGCTGTTCCTCCTCTACAACGGGCACATCTTCTTTGACCACGGGTGCGTCATCGTCAACATCATCAGTGACCTCGGTGGGCGGGGTGGGGTCGTCGGGACGGTCGGGCTTTTCTAGTGGCTCATCTACTGTCTCGACGGGATCCGGTTGAGCAGGACGTGGTCCTATGTCGAACACACGGTTAATTGCTTCCCATGCCAGGAGCACTACAGCGCTTACTATAATAAATTGAATGAAAGTCTTCTTGTCCATAGTATTTAGTGAAATTACCTAATAAAAAATTTACTTTGCGACTTTTAAACGATTGGCCAGTTTTGGGTTAAGTTCAGGTATGTCATTGATTTTTTTAAATGTAATATCGACGGGGTATTCCACCCTGCGGAAGGTAACGCGCTCACCGTCAAAAAGCGCGTAAGAAGCTCTTGTATCACCGTCTCTCGGTTGGCCGACGCTGCCGACGTTGATAATTGTCTTTTTGCCGGTGAGTTTATACTTATAGTTCGCCTCCTTTTGGGAAATATAGACCATATCATCCGTCCAGATACCCGGCATATGCGTATGGCCGGTAAAGCAAACATGGTCCACCAGTTCAAAAATGGCTTTCAATTTTGCGGGAGAATGAATATCTCTCTCATAAATATACTCGATAGTCGGATGCCTGGGAGAGCCATGAACGAAGCATACATCATCCATTTTATGGATTTCATCCAAATCACCAATAAAGTCCCATCTATCAGCATTTGCTTCACGCTGTTCGGGCGCAAGCATATCAAGTTGTTTTCTTGTCCAATTAATAGACCCTCTGGCCACATCGTTGAAATTGGCGCCTTCCAGGCTGACTAATAAGGCTTTTTCATGGTTACCCTGCAGTGCAACTCTAAAGTTCATAGCCACATCCAGGCATTCTCGCGGATTAGGCCCGTATCCAATTACGTCACCGAGGCAAAAGATATCATCAGCTTTTTGTTTTTCAATATCTTTTTTAACTGCCTGCAGTGCCTCTATATTGGAGTGTATGTCAGAAACTATAGCGATCAAAAAAAATACCTCAGAGAAATACCTGTTTTTTATTGCTCAACAATTCCGAGTAATTCTATTTCAAAAATCAAAGCCGTGTTCGGCTCAATGACTTCACCTATACCGCGTTCTCCGTATCCCAATTCAGG
>PUNP01000472.1 GCA_003551785.1 Candidatus Brocadiaceae bacterium
GATGTTGATCAACTGCCTTCTGTGGGCCCTGGTTGTGTGCTTCGGGACATAATAGAATCAGGTTCATTTGCAGTATGCAGGTTAACAGAAATTTTCCGTCAAGCAGCTAAAAGTGCGATTGTTACCAACGCACACCGTATAAACCGTGGCCAGTTTCCTTTAATTCCGGAAAAAGGTGATAAGAGTGATTTTTACTTTATTCAGGCAGAGGATCCGGAAAAGGCTTTGTCTATTATTCAGGAGCTTGTGTGCCAGGCTATACCAAAACATTTTGGTTTTGATTCTTTTGAAGACATTCAGGTACTCACACCCATGCAAAAAGGAGTATTGGGCTGTCGTAATTTAAACAACTCACTGCAAGACAGCCTTAATGCCTATGGCGATGAAGTCAATCGTTATGGCTGGAATTTTAAAAAAGGCGATAAGGTTATGCAGACAGTTAACGATTATGACAAAGATGTCTATAACGGTGATATGGGCTGTATCTTAAAGCTCGATAAGATAGATCAGCAAGTCGTGGTCGGGTTTGATAATCGCAAAGTAGAATATGACTTTAATGAGCTTGATGAGCTGATGCTCGCCTATGCAGTAACTGTTCATAAAAGCCAGGGTTGTGAATATCCGGCAGTGATAATTCCTGTTCATACACAGCATTATACCCTACTTCAAAGGAACTTGTTATACACAGCTATCACACGTGGAAGAAAGCTTGTTGTGGTGGTGGGAACGAAAAAGGCAGTTTCCATTGCAGTTAAAAGAGCAGACAGCCATAAGAGGGTAACATTGTTAAAAAACAGACTGCAAAACACAGAATCTGCAGAGTTGTAAATCCGACACATGGCATATTTGTTTGAATTTTCAGTATAGGTAAAATATACTGTGGCAAACCAAGCGTAAGTTAAACTAAGCGACAGGAGCATAAAAATGGCTAACTTTAACAAAGTTTTACTAATGGGAAACATGACGCGAGATCCTGAGCTTTCTTATTTACCGAACCAGACACCGGTGCTGGATTTCGGGCTTGCTGTCAATCGCAGGTGGACAGGGAATGACGGTTCCAAGAGGGAAGATACCTGCTTTGTGGATTGCCGTGTTTTTGGCAAGCAGGCGGAGGTAATAAACAAGTATATGTCCAAAGGCAGCCCTATTTTTGTTGACGGGAGACTTGATTTTGATACCTGGACAGCCCAGGACGGCAGTAGGCGAAGCAAACACAGAGTAACTGTTCAGAATTTCCAGTTTCTGGGACGCGGTGATAGCCAGAATAACCAGGGCCAGACCTCTTCACAGCAGCAATCCGGCATCGACAATACACAAGGTGAACCTTCTTCCATTGACGATATACCGTTTTAATGCAAGCAGAGTCAAGCATCTGTATCCCATTATGATAGGCTGTTAAAATAATGTGGCACACAAACACAGGAGACAGAGTTTTAGAGGGTGCAGAAGCTGTAGTTTTTGCCCAGTCGCTTTGGGATCTGGGCTCAAATATTCAAGTATTCGAGGGTGACTATGATGTGGGCCTGCATGTATTTGATCGCCTGACTTACGGCCAGAAGATTTATCTTTTGTCTGTGATTGCTGGAGGGCTGCTTAAAGCTGATGAGCCGGTACGTGAATTAACCGCAGCAGTTGAGTGCGCAATAGCAGCAGTCTTCGAGCATCTAAAGGGCATGGTTGCTGTGGAAATTGACATGCAGGAGATTGAAACTAACTGGAGGGAACTCGTGTTGGCTGCACTGCATCAGGTTGAAGATGACGATCTGCTGGATTTAAACAACGAAGAGCATGAGGACTGGAACACTGTTATAGATGGACTATCTTACTTTATACTCTGGGATGCTGATTACGAAAATGAAGATATATTTCTTGATGATGTTCCTGAAGATAACGCGGTTTTTAAGGATTTGATGCGGATCAGTGACGATTATTTTATGGAAATACCTGAGGATCTTAAACCAGAGGAAATAGAGGTTGCTATGGCTAAAATAAGAAGGGTTTGTCAGTCTGTCTGTAGATAAAGTAGTTTTGGTAGTTTGTTTTGAGATGCGTAATGATGAAGGCCAAGCGAAAGAGGAAAAGCAAACTGCTATTCGTAACTGGTTTATTTAGAAACCGGTTTCTTTTCCGACAGGAATTCGATCCAGCCATTGCCCGCTACAGTGTTCTAACGGACATTCATACCATATGAACAATGAGTGTTTTTCATCCTGCCTTTGCACTTGCTCCATTTTCTCACTGCATTCTGGACAAGCACGTTTTTTGGCGAAGTACAATCCCTGGACTAACTTATTTTTAGATATAGAATCCATTATAAAGTGCCTTGCTCTTTACAGCTTATTAAAATAAACTCAAGGGGCTGCCAGCCTCCGAACAGCCCTTTTCATTCAGCAGCCCCTTTTATAGACCCATATAACATAGGTCTATTTTAACATCGTCAAATAGTTAAGCCGACTTAATGTGAAAACCTGGACTATTGCTTACTGCCAAAGTTGGGCATCATAAAAGTAGTAATCTTATAATCTGGAAATATGAACCATTACTCCTATGGGTACACGGGGGAGAAGGAGACAGGTAATTTAAGCAGAAATAACAGGCAAACGGTTAGAAATGCAATAAATATTTATGTGCATAATCGTGCTTTATGTTGAAATACTGGCTTATTTCTGCGATTTTTTGCTGTGCACTGAATAAACGCTTGATTTCTTTAAGTGTTTTTGGTGATACTGCCGGTAAACAGCTAAAATTAACCTTTTCATTCTCTTACCTCCTCCGAAGCCTGGCCGCAAAACGGTCAGGCTGTATTTTCGCCAACGGTTTATTGCATTATGCGGGTAATTCAGTACAATCAGGGCGTTCACGGCATTTTTTAAGCCACAATCAGAATTCGCGCAAGTGTGTCGGATATTATATAAAGTACTTGTGATCGAATTAACAGAATCGCTGAACATGTGAAAGAACATTAAATGAACGGTATTGCAGATGGATGCCCAGTATAAACGGATAGAAGCGATTCTCGGCGAGTATGAGGATCAGGATTGGGATAAAAAAAACGATATATTTTATGAATATCTCAAAGCCAACATCTCATTTCCATGTGAGGTTACCGGCATAGAAGATTTCCAGTGGGAGGAGTTCTATGTTTTCGGCCCAGGCAGTAAAAGCGAGTACAAACATTTCAAGAGAACCAGCCCGTCTTACACTGACAAATACATGCTGTTGGATATCGTTCGATATGTTAACTCCAAATGGGCTATGCACAATTATGTGGATATAGGTGGGAAAGTTCGCCGTATTTCTGATGGTAAAGGGTTTGACCTGGGATTGTCTGAACTTGAAGCTACTGATAAGAACTCGAAAAATTACGAACTTCTGAATGATTACTCTGTGTGGTTTGTCAATAGCCGTTGATGGGATATTTATGAGTACTTCTTTCTGCAGTCAAAGGGCGCATAATGGGTGTTATTGGTGAGTCATTAGCTCGTCACATAAGCAAACATGCCGATCCAATGATCAGTGCCAATGCCCAGGACTATTGTGGTTTTGGTATTGATGCTGAAGGTATAGCGGATGCAGAAGAAATGATTGAGCAGGGAATGGACCCTGTTCATGTACCTTATGCGTGCGTCCAGAATCTGACCTCCTACTTTGCTGAAGGCATATCAGTGCTTAAGGAAATGCAAGCCTATTATGACATTGCCGCATCTGCCGAAGAAGAATATATACCTGGCGGCCCTCCAATTAGTCCACTGACAGCAAGTTATTTTACATCTTGGGCATTTTTTGACTTGCGGTTTGGGCCTGATCAGGAAACAGTAGGGACATGTCTTCTGGATGTCATCAGGCACCTTAATATCGGGCTTGCCATGGCTGCCAAGCTCGAAATAATGCAAGAATCTCGTATGGGCATCTACGAACATATTGGATTTAATTCAGACAAAATAATCCTGCAAGAGTTGATAACTGAGGAAAAACATTTATGTCATGTCCCTGCCGGATATTCAGGAAAAACAGGGCAACTCTGGCTGGTCAGGTTTTTGCCGCCTGTCAATGACTCATTCGATTATGGCGTTGTTTTCAATACTCCATATATCCTGACAGGTGAAACAAAGCAAAACTGGCTTAGCTTTATCAAACGAACGCTATCAGGAGCTGGGCAGCAAGTCAGCAACTATCATGAATTTATGAAATATGGATTGTCTGTGAATTACTGGAATGAATATATTTTTCTATCCTACGCCAATCATCAAAAAGATGCTATCTTTTTGGCAGGTTTGCCTGATATCCAGTGCAGTTTGCCTCATGGGAGGTGTCAATGAAGGATCTGACTCTTAAGGATATGTCATTTGATCAGCTGGTCGTACAAGATGAGCAGTTATCGTCTTTGCGACAACAATATCAGCTGGAATCTCCCGACAAACGCCGTACGGCAGCGGAATTTGAATACGAGTCGGGTCTGGCTTCGGATTTGTTTAATAGTGCAATTGCTGGAATGGATAACTGTGCCGAATTTACTTTCTCTGGCAGGCGAGGGCCGTGTCGGGGTGCGGTGCTGGCGCTTGCTATAGATCCAAAATTTGCACCGGCATTGCTGACTGTTGGATCTGTGGAATATCAATTGGGACGTACAGAGCAAGCAATGAAGCTTCTGTTGAAGCTGGTAGAGACCCAGGACGACGATTTTGTGGAAATTATCGAGAAGGCTGCTGACTTTCTTATTGATGAGAAAGACTATACCAGTGCCAAGTGTCTGTATGAATCGGCCACGCAAC
>PUNP01000828.1 GCA_003551785.1 Candidatus Brocadiaceae bacterium
CAGGGTGTGTAAAAACATTATCCGGCAGGCGGCGTCCTGTCACGGGGCTGAATAAAAAGGGTGTGCTGAAGAATGCCGCCGAGCGAATCGCTGTTAATACCGTAGTGCAGGGCTCTGCAGCCGATCTTATAAAAATTGCTATGATTAATATCCACAAAAAAATCGAAGATGTGAGTCCAGCCAGCCGCTTACTCGTGCAGATACATGATGAATTGCTGTTTGAAGTTCCAGATCATGATTTAGGGATGGTCAAGGAGTTTGCAAGGTCTGAAATGCAAAATGCCATGGACCTTAATGTCCCGCTTAAAGTCGATTTTGCCACAGGTAAAAATTGGGAAGAGGCTAAATAATATGGGGGATGGACACAGAAGAAGTAATACCTATCCGGTTGTTGGCTTAACAGGTGGAATTTGCAGTGGTAAATCCGTGGCTGCCCGGGTGTTTGAAGAACATGGTTTTGAGCGCATTGACGCCGATGCTCTTGCACATCGGTACTTGTGTTCACCAGAGGTCGTAGCGGAAATTCGTGAGGCTTTTGGCCGTTTTATCCTCGATAATGAGGGGAATATAGATAAGCAGCGTCTGGCAGCAGCTGCATTTCGATCAGAAGCGGACATAACAAAAATTAATTCTATATTGCACCCGAGAGTTCTTGCAGAAATTAAAAAAGACACCTTTCAGACTAACGCCCCAAAAGTAATCGATGCAGCATTGTTAATTGAAACGAAACTTGATGAAGCTCTCTGCACTTATCTTGTTTTTATTGATCGTCCTTTGGAGCATAGAATTAAATCGGCGAATGAGAGTAGAAATTGGGACAGGGGAGAGCTGATAAAACGTGAGGATATGCAAATCGCTCCGGAATACAAGAGAGAGAAGGCGGATATTATCATACAGAATAAAGGTTCTTTGTCAGAACTCAAAGAGAAAGTAAGCTCTGTAGCTAAAACGTTATTAGTTGATTTTTAAAGGAGAAAATGTTAATGGGTAATACCCCCACCAAAAAGAAAAAGAATACTAAAAAAGGCCGTAAGTCAAACGGCAGCACCAGTAATAATTCATCGACGGAATTCCACATCGAAAAGTTGCAAAAAATGAATATCAAAGAGCTGCAAAAAGTGGCTCGTAGTGAGAATATTGATAATTATTCCGGTTTGAAAAAACAGGAGTTGATAGTAACTATTTTGAAGTCAAGAGTTAAAGGAAAAGGGAAAATGTACGGTGAAGGCGTGCTTGAAATACTCCCGGAAGGATTTGGTTTCCTGCGCTCTCCCGATTACAGCTACGTTCCCGGTCCTGATGACATCTACGTGTCTCCGAGCCAGATAAGGCGTTTTTCGCTCCGTTCCGGACATGTGGTTTCCGGACAGATTCGTCCGCCGAAGGAACGTGAACATTATTTTGCATTGCTTAGAGTGGAAGCAGTAAATTTTCAGAATCCCGATGATATATCCGATATCGTTGTTTTTGAAGACCTCACCCCGCTGCACCCGGATAAGCGACTTATTCTCGAAACAAATAAAGAGACTATCGAAACCAGAATAGTTGACATGGTTACACCGATAGGTAAAGGTCAGCGTGGGCTCATCGTGGCTGCGCCCCGTACAGGTAAGACGGTTTTGATGCAGAAGATGGCTAACGGTATCCTGACCAATCATCGTGATTGTTATGTCATTATGCTGCTAATTGATGAGCGCCCGGAAGAAGTCACGGATATGAGTCGTACCGTTCCCGCTGCCGAGGTTATAAGTTCTACTTTTGATGAACCGCCCAGCAGGCATATCCAGGTCACCAATATGGTCATGGAGAAGGCGAGAAGAATGGTGGAACATGGACAGGATGTAGTTATTTTCCTGGATTCAATCACCCGACTCGCCAGAGCTTTTAACAATGAAGTACCCCACAGTGGCCGAATCCTCTCCGGTGGTGTCGATTCGACGGCCCTTCAGCAGCCGAAAAAGTTTTTAGGCAGTGCCAGGAATACCGAGGAAGCCGGCAGCTTAACTATTATAGGTACTGCACTGGTAAATACTGGCAGTAAAATGGATGAAGTTATTTATGAAGAGTTTAAGGCGACCGGTAATATGGAGCTGCATCTTGATCGTAACCTTGCCGACAGGCGTATTTTCCCCGCCATTGATGTTACCAGCAGCGGGACCAGGCGTGAGGAACTATTGATGGACCCTGAAGAATTGAAAAGAGTCCATCTGCTGCACCGTATGCTGAACGATATGAGCCCAAACGAGGGACTGAAAGTGCTTCGTAAACGGTTGGAGCAGACGCAAAATAATGCGGAGTTCCTGATGAGCATAAATTTGGATTAAACTTACTCTTTGGACTTGTAATCTTCTATAGCTTTATGCAGGCCTTCCGCAGCCAGGTTTGAACAGTGCATTTTCTGGGGCGGCAGGCCTCCTAGTTCCTCAGCGACCTGACCCCGTGTTATCTTTAAAGCTTCCTCTAAAGTTTTCCCCTTTGCCATCTCTGTAGTAATGCTGCTGGTGGCGATCGCAGCGGCACAGCCGAGCGTTTTGAAGGCGATATCCTTGATTATATCATCTTCAACTTTTATGGTGATCTTCATTACATCGCCGCAAGTAGGATTGCCAACTTCGCCTGTTCCGTCAGCATCTTTTATTTCCCCTATATTACGGGGATTAGTGAAATGCTCCATAACTTTGTCTGAATAAGCCATATTGAAGGTCTCCTTATGTTATTAATAGTTAATATTTATCTTGAGTCAAAGGCTTTTCACCTATAGCTGCGTTCATACTCCCCGAGCGATATCCTTCCAGGTCAAGGGTTACATATAAATACCCCAGGTCTTTAAAACATCTGACAATATCCGCTTTCAAAGCCATAAATTTCCTGGTATTTTCTTTCAGGCCGAGTTCAATACGGGCGATATTGCCATGACTGCGAACCCTGAACTGGATGAAACCTCTTTTACGCAGGATATTTTCAGCTTTCCCTACACGGTCCAGCTTCTCCGCAGTAATCTCTTCCCCATACGGGAACCTTGATGCAAGGCAGGCAAAAGACGGTTTTTTATGTGTAGGCAGCCCCAGTTCCTTTGAAACTGCTCTTACATCAGCCTTTGAAAGCCCGGCTTCTTTCAGGGGGCTTCTGATTCCAAATTCCTTCAAAGCAATTAAGCCAGGTCTGTAGTCATTTTCCGCGTCATCGAAATTGCTGGCGTCAGCAACTATCTCTATGCCATGTTTTTGTGCAATATCAAGCACCTTCTCAAAAAGCTCCCGCTTGCAATAATAGCATCTGTCTGTCGGATTAGCAAAAAAATTAGGGTCATCTAATTCATTGGTACTGAATTCAACGTGTTCTATCTGAAGCTTTGAAACTATTTTTCTTGCTTCTTCCAGTTCATGCTCCGGAAAAGACGGCGATTTGGCTGTTACTGCAATGATATTACCCTTTCCCAGAGTATCGACCGCAACGTGCAGCAGCAAACTGCTGTCGCATCCGCCGGAAAAAGCAATAACACAACTTTCCCATTCTCCGATAATACTTTTTAAACTTTCCAATTTATTTTTAATGTAATTATCCATGCATAAAATGCTCTAATGGCGGTCCTTCAACTTTGCGGATAGTATGGCGATGAAAACTTTTCAGCGTCTGTAAGCCTCCTTCCATTCTCTTTTGGCGCTCAAACGCCTATAGATGCGAATGGCTGTTCGCCCCGGAATGAGAGCGATTTAGAAAATTTCCTCATCGTAAATTATCCGCAAAGATGACGGAGAACCGTTTCAATTGATAAAAAGTTTAATTTTCAGCGAACCGTCTCGCCGGCACATATATGTATTCATGATCAGTTGTCTATCATGGCATTAAGCGCCCCTAAAGCCTGTTTGGCGACATCTTTCGGAACCGACACCTCATATTGCATTTCCTGGAGCGACCATAGAACCTTCTCCAGGCTGTTGAGCTTCATATTCGGACAAATGGCCGCTCTGGAAATGTGGTAAAATGTTTTTCCCGGGTTATCAGCCTCAAGACGGTGTATAAGGCCTTTTTCTGTGCCAACAACTATTTCCTTTTTGTCCGTTTCCTTTGCTGCTCTGCACATGCCGCTGGTTGAATCAACGACATCAGCCATCTGTGATACCTCAGCCAGGCACTCCGGATGAACCATAATTAAGGCGTCGGGATGTTCTTCTCTGGCTCTTTCAACATCCGCAGGGGTGATGCAGGCATGAGTAGGGCAGTAGCCTTCCCATAAAATCATATCCCGCCCGGTTTGTCGCGCCGCCCATGCACCCAGGAATTTATCAGGCACAAAGATGATACTTTTATCTTTTGAGATGCTCTCAATGACTTTTACAGCATTGGCCGAGGTGCAGCAGCGATCGCTTTCCGCTTTGACTTCGGCACTGCTGTTGACATAGCAGACGACCTCGGCGTCGGGATGCTTTTTCTTGAGTTCCCTGAGTTGTTCGGCGTTTATCATATCGGCCATTGGACATCCCGCGTTGGGTTCCGGGATCAGGACGGTCTTTTCAGGACTGAGCATAGCGGCTGTCTCGGCCATGAAAAAAACACCGCAGAAGACTATAACATCTGCGTCGGTTTCAGAAGCCAGTTTGCTGAGTCCCAGGGAATCTCCTGTAAAGTCAGATATCTCCTGGACGGGAGCGATTTGATAGTTGTGCCCCAGGATAACAGCGTTACGCTTCTGTTTCCATCTCTCAATTTCGGACTTAATTTTCTCTCTGCTTGTGCTTTTAGCCATAATTTTTATTTTTTATAAGTAGGCGACATATCCCTTAATTTTTGGACTACTTCACATAGTGAATCGATGACATAATCCACTTCATCTTTTTTGTTTATATATCCTAAAGAAAACCGCAGACTTCCGTGTGCCTTTTCGGCCGGTACGCCAATGGCAGTGAGTACATGCGAAGGTTCAAGTGTGCCGCTAGTGCAAGCCGAACCGGTCGACAAGGCAATACCTTTGGCGTCGAGCAGAAGCAGCATAGATTCACCCTCGATACCTTTAATGCTGACATTGAGCAGATGAGGCAGGCGCGGGACCTCAGACCCATTCACACGTACATCAGCAATGCGTTCACGTATACTATCTTGCAGCTTATCCCGCATTGTGCTCAGGCGCCTGGCTTCAGACTCCATATCAGCACATGTTATTTCAAGAGCTTCTGCAAGGCCTACTATGCCGGCGACATTTTCTGTTCCGGCACGCAGCCGGCGCTCATGGTGCCCGCCGTGCTGCAGAGGAGCGATGCGGACACCGCTGCGCCTGTACAGCGCTCCAACACCTTTCGGGCCGTAAAATTTATGGCCCGAAAATGACAGTAAGTCAATGCCCAGTTCTTCGACATCAACGGGTATTTTCCCAACAGCCTGGACGGCATCAGTATGAAATACGGCATTGCTTTCAGATACAACGTCTGCTAAATCTCTTAGAGGCTGTATAACCCCTATCTCATTGTTAGCTAACATGATAGACACAACAGCAGTGTCCTCACGCAAGGCATCTTCCAGGTCACTTGGGTTAACAAGCCCATTAGCATCAACCGGCAGTAATGTTAGATCATAGCCTTGCTTCTCGAGCCATTTGCAAGTGCGAAATACGGCATGATGTTCGATGGCGGAAGTGATGATATGACCACCTTTATCCTTGCGAGCGTTCAAAATTCCCTTTATAGCGAGGTTATCACTTTCAGTCCCGCCGGAGCAAAAAGTGATTTCTTCCGGGGCGGCACCCAGCAGTTCGGCTACCCTTTCCCTTGAATCTTCCAAAGCCTTTTTAGCCTGTTGTCCAAAATGATGTACGCTGGAGGCGTTTCCGTAGATTTCACAGAAATACGGCTGCATAGCTTCTGCAACTTCCGGTTTCATCGGCGTGGTCGCACTGTGATCCATATATATTTGTTGTGAGTCAGTCATAATAATCGACTCCATTTTAAAATATTAACTGTAAATTTCTTGTTTTTTTGGCAAAAACCTGTCGGTTACGGGTTGTTGGTTGCTGGTAAGAAGACATTGAGATTTTATTTGTAATCGAGCAGTTTTTCATCTTTTTTGTGTCAGCTGTCATTCGCTGATCCGTTGGCCGTCCACCAGCAGCTAATAACCAGCAACGACTTTTCCGACCTGTCCGGGTTAAGTGAGTATTAACGGACCCTTCTTTAAAAGCAATTTTCCGTGGAGAATGTTCACAATTATAATAAAGAATTCTTTATAAGGCTCAAGGCAGACGAATTTTTATAAAGTATAGCCTGTCAATACGCTTAGCTGAAAATCAGACCTTGAAAGTATAGATTATAAAGCAAATGGAGCATTTACTCAATTAAATACCGGCTTTTTTCTTAATTTCCTTTTCATTACGTCGCTTTCCGTGTCCTATACCAGGGCAACGCTTTTTTTCCCTATCCCAGGCGCTTTGTGATTCAAGAATATGTGGCCAAAAAGGGAATTGTCGGCATTGAGCAGGCCTGACTGTGTAAATTTTGCACCCGGAAACTCCATCAAAAAAAATACAATCTCCATTTTGATATTCCAAAAGGCTGATGTGTCCGTTCACGCTGCGGCAATAATTTTTCAGAAATTCATTAATGCTTATCGAAAGTGAGTCACAGATACGCTCTGTATCTTCTCGTGTCAACCAGACATACCCCGGTTCACCGGTGCAGCACCGTCCGCACTGACGGCATGAGAATCTTAATCCATTGCTGTACCATTTTTTAGAGTTCATAATGTTTTGATCAGGCATTTCATTCCTTTATAACCAGGGGCGATTGCCGATACTGAGAACCACTTCATCATCAGCAGAATCTCTTGCCGCCAATGCACTGTCGGTTAACATGAACGACCGATTAGTCAATTCGGTAAGTGCTCCATTTCTTTTACCGGAATACATCTTGTTAATAATTGGATTGTAAAAAGATGTCTGATCGCGGTCAACGCAAACATCTTGCATACCCTTTTCTGTAATTATTGAGTAGCATTGACGTGCCGGCCTTGCTTCAAGAACGCCTTTGGTTCCTGCGACGCGCAGCCAATCATCGCCGTGAGTATCAGCGGCTTCCGGCCTCAGGTAGTCAATACTGAGAGTGGCATGTCCGCCGTTGCTAAGTTGCAGACTTAACGAACAATTATCCTCGCAGTCGGGATGGTTTGGGTGAGCCATATTGGAGTGCATTGCAGCAACACGTGTAAAATGCAATCCGGTGGTCACCTGTATAAAATCGAGTCCATGGATGCCAACCCAGGGAATCGTGCCGCCATATAATTCCCTTTTCCCATACCAATCAGGCCGAGATCCGAATTTATATGATTTCCTCGCATTGCAAATAACCGGTATGCCGATATGTCCAGCAGAAATAACATTTTTCATCTCGGATAAGACGGGATTGACCATATTATTCAGCATGGCAATACAGGCAATATCTTTCTCACGGAAGACCTTGTAAAGACGTTCTAAGTGAGTACGGTCAATAGCGAGAGGTTTCTCGCAGATGCAATGAGCTCCGGTCTCGGCGGCTCTCAATGCAACGATGCCGATTTGATCTATCCGTGTGGAAATGATAGCCAAATCGGGTTGAATATCTTCGATCATCTGTTCATAATTTTCAAATATATCAGCTTCCTGGCAAATGTCAAACCTCTGTTTCAAATCTTCCGGCGAATCCTCGGGAGCAGCGGAGGCCATGCCTATAACTCTGCACCGCTCGATAGGGGAATTGCCCAATTCTTGTAATACGCTCCCGATATGCCCTATGCTCCCAATAGTCACTATCTTAAAATCATCCATGTCCTTTATTCATAACCTCAAAATTAAAGTTAAATCAAATCTTTCGGCCCAAAAAAGTTATCTAATTGCTCTAATCGAACCATAACATCAGGTAAGAACTTGATAAGGGTTTCAGGGGTAAGTGCGTTTTGACCAGCTTCTTCAGCGCCAAGGTCTCCTGCGAGTCCATGAACTAAAACGCCAAGGCAGGCAGCATCAAGGCATGACATGCCCTGACCAATAAATGCGCTAATGATTCCCGTGAGGACATCGCCCATTCCTCCCGAAGCCATACCAGGATTACCTGTTGCATTCAGATAGCTCGTATTACCATCAGTCACTATCGTTTCATATCCCTTCAAAACGGTGACAACTCCGAATTTTTTGGCTGCATCAATAGCGACCGTATGGCGTTGTTCCTGAACGGCTGCGGGGCCGTCTAATCCTATTAAACGTGCCATTTCTCCCGGATGCGGGGTTATAACAGCCGGTGCTTCACGCTCTTTCAAAGCGTCCGGCTCATGGCTCAGTGCGTTTAATGCGTCGGCATCAATGACCAGCGGCTTTCTGATTTCGCGGGTACAGATTGTAACCATCTCAGCAGTTTCCGGTTCCTGCCCAAGCCCAGGCCCAATTGCACAGACATCGGATTTTTCAGCTAATTGGTCTATCTCCGGAACAGCTAAAAGCGAAATAACTCCGTTTTCATTTTCAGTAAGCGGCAAAGACATGATACTGGCACGGTAGAGTTCGCCCACCAGTGCGAGACTTTCCGGTAAAGCAAGGGTGATGAGTCCCGCCCCGGCGATTTGAGCTGCATGCGCAGCAAGGCAGCCGGCACCAGTCATACCCGGGGAACAGCCGACTACGGCCACGCGTCCAAATTCTCCTTTATGCGCATTCAGTCTCCTGGGTGGTAAGTTCTTCAGTTTTCTTAACTCTTCCAAAAATAATTACCTCATGAAATAGAGAAAATTGTTTAACTCCCGACAGCCAGTGAATTGATCATAGCGGCAATGTAGCCGGCTCCAAAGCCGTTATCAATATTGACAACCGTCACCCCGGCAGCACAACTGTTCAGCATAGTCAGCAAAGGAGCAAAACCGCCCAGGCTCGTGCCATAACCCACACTTGTCGGGACGCCGATGACTGGTCTGGCCGAAAGGCCGCCGACAACGCTGGCAAGAGCTCCTTCCATACCGGCAACCACGACTATCACATTCGCACGACGGATATCTTCACCGTAGCGCAGAAGGCGGTGCAAACCTGCGACACCTACGTCGTTGATCAGTACCGTTTCAGCGCCCATAAACTCCGCCGTCACCTTCGCTTCGGCGGCTACCGGTATGTCGCTTGTGCCTGCCGTGATAACAAGCACGTCCCCATGCAGATCAGGCTTTTCCCGCTGCAATACAATGCAGCGGGCATCTTTAACATATTCCGCCTCCGGAAACATTGTCTTTACAGCTTCATAGTGCTCCACCGACGCCCTTGTTCCCAGGAGGGTATCGCTTTTGGACACAATAGCTTCTGAAATCGACATGACTTGCTCCGGAGTTTTCCCTTCGCAAAAAATAACTTCGCCCTGTCCGCATCGCAGTCCGCGATGATGATCAATTTTTGCAAAACCTAAATCCTGAAAAGGGAGGTCCCCGAGTTCACGCATCACTTCATCTACGGACACTTCACCCTTTTTAAGGTTCGATAATAGTTCTCTTAGCTGTTCCGTACGCATTGTCGTCTTACTCCGCTGTGTTCGAGTTAATCCATTCCTCAATTTCGCATATAAACTGTTCAAAATCGTCCAGTTTGTTGGTGAAAATGGAATAAAGCACGTTAAGGTCAACGTCTTCATAATTATGTACGATTTTATTTCTGAACTGCGCCATCATCCTGCCCGTATTTTCCATTCCCTCGCTGATGACTCCGTTTTCTGCTAAAACAGCGAAGGCTTCGGCATAAGTCTTCGGCTCGCGCATTTTATCATCTGAAATGATATGGTGAGCTATATCCATGGCGGATTCTACTGCAATTTGGAGCGTGTGAACGACGAATCTTTGGGAGCGAATGTCGAGTTTAAATTTTCGATAGTTTATATCTTTAGCATCCCTGAGTTGCGAAATGTAATTTTTCAGATTGTTAAGTAAACCGTTAGCTATCTCTTTATTTACCATCCTGCCACGCCCTCCTTTTACGTCGGTAGTATTTAGCATCCTGGTATGTCTTAAACGAAACCAATTCGAATTTAGCCCGCCTGGCCGGATCGGTTTCAAACAGGCGCTCCCCCGTTCTTAAGACTTCATGCTGGAGGAACGGATTAGCTTTATTCATCACAACAACATCCACTTCGCATTCCATTCTTTTGTCAAGGTAAGCACCCAGCCGGAGTTCATATAACGGGTCTTGTTCCAGTATCACCGGTTCCAGGAAGACGGCAATATCCAGATCGCTTTTCTCATGGGCTTCGCCACGGGCATGTGATCCGAATACGTAAAAGACTAGCACTTCCGGAAACTTTTCTCGGATTTCCGGTTCCAAGCTCTTGAGCATTTCTATCGTGTTTTTCGGGTTCATGTGAGATTCGTCATTTTTACGGTTACCAACAGCCTGTACAATCATGTTACATGTTGCACGGATAGTTGTATTTGTGCGTAAATACTGATTACTCATGAGGGCACGGCTTCGAGGCTTAGGTTGGCACGCCTTCCGTTATTATACAAATGATAGCCGAGTCCGGCAATGATAGCAGCGTTATCCCGACAAAGATTGAGCGGTGCCATAATAAGTCTGATGCCTTTATCCGCTGCTTTGGCACGCATCCTGTCCCTGAGCAGTTCATTTGAAGCTACACCACCGCCCAGTAAAATTGATTTCACTTCATATTTTTCAGCAGCTTTACATGTTTTCTCTACTAAAACATCAACTGCGGCTTCCTGAAAAGAAGCTGCTACGTCCTCGACAAAACCTTCAGGATATTTGGCTTTATTAATGTCTTCTTTCGTTGCATTTTGTCCGAGACAGTGATAAAGCACGGCTGTTTTGAGTCCGCTGAAACTGAAATTGAAATGGTCGGCGTCTTTCCATGGCCGGGGCAGTTTTACGTAATGCGGATCGCCATTTTTAGCTGCTTTGGCGATCGCCGGCCCGCCTGGGAAGCCGAGCCGGAGTATGGTGGCGACCTTGTCAAAAGCTTCTCCGGCTGCGTCGTCGACTGTGGCGCCGATCTCAGTGCTTTGAAGTGGCCCTTCAGTCAGATACAAACTCGTATGTCCGCCACTGACGACCAGGCTGAGCGCAGGAGTTTCCGGTTCCTTTTCACCCATCCAGGCACCGTATATATGTGCACGTAAATGATTGACATCAATCAGTGGGGCGTCCAAAGCCCAACTCAGCGCTTTAGCCGCCGTAACTCCGATCAGCAGAGCCCCGATCAGCCCGGGCCGGTTCGTTACCGCTATGGCGTCTATTTGTGGCAGAGATATGCCGGCTTCGCTAAGCGCTTTGTCTAACACAGGCAGGATGTTTTCAATATGCCTGCGGCATGCTACTTCCGGCACTATCCCGCCGAATGCCGCATGAACAGCCTCCTGGCTGCTGACGACATTTGAGAGAATAGACCGACCGCCCGCAACCACTGCGCATGCCGTATCGTCACAAGAGCTTTCTATTCCGAGTATTTTCATTGCCTAATTCTGCGTATCCGGCTCAAGTTTCAACGCTTCGCAAGAAAGGAGAAAGGTTTCTGCTTCGGTATTCCAAATACCATTATTCTTTTTACATAATTTATCGAGTTCACGATAAACATCGGCCAGGGGCTGTTGCGCTTCTTGTGCCTTTTCATCGAGTTCGTCGATAGCGGTCATCGGCATCGAAACCGTCGTGTAGACCATCTTTTTGCCGCCGGGGATGTCAGGCAAATTCAAAATAGTGTCGGCGGCACTGTCAAGCCCGCCCACATGTGTTACCATACCGGCGGGGTTGATGCGTTCTTCGCCCATATATTTAAGTGCCAGTCGCATGTCTTCGGTATTGCCACCGCTGGTTCCTACCAGATGGTGACGTTCATAATGTACGTTATAGAAATTCAGGCTGGCTTTGAAGTCTTTCTTAGTCGGCCCGGCAAAGAAATTCAGGCAGCCGTCGCGTCCTAACAGCGAATCACCCTGTTCAATAACCGCCGGATGCGGAAAAAAAATAAATACGTCGTCCATCATCCGTCCTTCGGTGATTTTTTCGAGGTAATCCTCTAAAGAACCAGCATTGGCCGGCAGATTGTTCGGATTCAGGTAGATCAGTTCGACTCCGTTTTTAGCGGCTTCTTCGATGGTATACAGTGCCTTTGCTTTATTAAGCCTGTCCTGATCGATATCTGTAACTATCAGAAGTTTGGGACGCCGATCCGAATGGATAGCTAAGTCGATAGCTCCTTCTCCCATAGGTCCCGCAGCGGCTAATAATGCACAATTGCCGCCTTCTTTAATCCCGAACTCATGCTCATAGCGGCCCGGTTTGGAATGATGATACTGCGCGCGAAACGCCCCAACCACACATGACATAGGTTCAGCAAGAGATGCTTTGAAGAAAGCATCTCCCTCATATGGCAACAGACAGTCCACTTCCATAACTTCGCGGGGGATGATAATCTTCTGTGAATTACCACCGATCCATTGGAAGGAATATCCCGGGGCATCCAGCGAACCTTTGTACATCAAAGCGGGCTGAACGCTGAATTTTTGCCCTTCCTCAAAGGAATCCTGCCATTTTGCGCCGACTTTCAGCAGGCGTCCGGCAAATTCATGCCCGATAATTATAGGGTTATCAGCGACATCGTTGGGAACTCTTTTATGTTCTGCACCCTGTTTCGCCGCTTTATGTGAAGACATACATATTCCGTTGGTAATTATCTCAGCCAGTATCTCATCATCGCCGGGCTCGGGTAATTCAAAATTCTCCAGCCTGAGGTCTGATTGGCCATATAATCTTAATGCCATATTACTTTCAGCCATCTTATAACTCCTGTTTGTAAAGGAAAAAGTTTTTGATTTTATACTAACTTTATTTTAAATGTTTTTATCTCAAACGGTGTAAACTCCAGTTCATGTGATTTGCCGCTCAGCGGGTCTCCATCCTGCCATTCCATCAGGTCACATGGCACCAGAGCGTCGCCGGCATGGAGAGTAAGTTTGCACTTTGCAAACCGGCCCCTGTTTTCAACTAATCGAATAACCAGCGTGTTCGGTTCCTTTTCAGCTCTTTTCAGTGCCGCCAGCGTTATTCCATCCCCGTCAATTTCTACCGGTATACACATATTGATCAATCCAGGGGCCACGATAGGGGGGAAGTTGAGACGCTGCGCTTCTTCTATCACATCGGACTCTATGAGCGTACCGGTATGCGGGAGCAGAGCATAGGTGAAACTATGCGTTCCGATATCCGCGTCGGGGTCCGGATGCACCGGCGAGCGCAGCAGGTTGAGGTCAAGCACATTCTTCAGCACTTTGTAGCCGTATTTGCAGTCATTCAGCAAAGCTACACCGTAGTCGTTATTCGAAAGGTCGGCATATTTGTGCGCCGCTACTTCAAACTTTGCCATGTCCCAGCTTGTGTTGCGATGAGTCGGACGTGCTGTATAGCCGAACTGTACATCACAGTTAGCTTCACGCACGTGGACAGCAGTCGGGAATGAGGTTCTTAACATCTTATGGCGTTCATCCCAATCGACAACGGTTTCAAAATCAAGTCGTTTGCTACCGCTGCGCAGGATAATGTTCTGCTCTATTTTTGAGTTCCCTATCGCCAGTTTAAACTTAACGCCCTGCATAATATCACTTTTCCCGAGCGGCTCGACCCGCTCGCATGACGGGGATTCCAGGAATTCTTTCTCATAATACACATCGATATCCCAGGCGTCCCAGTTAGCCGGTCGGTCAACATAAAGCGAAATTTTATTCCCGACGGTACCCGCTTCCAGCATCTCACGCTGCAATCCCTTATCATAGACCGAAAGCACTTCTCCGCATTCATTAAGCTCATAGCGTATCAAATCGTTTTCCAGTATATTCCATTCAGGCGTTTCACCGTGCACGGCGGTACCGTCGCCGGTTTTGTGTATTTCCAGCGATGACAGAGCGGGCATTTCGACTTTCAACATCGTGAATCCGCCGTCGTGGTGGACGGGCATTTTGCAGCCACCGGCATTTTCTACTTCGGCCAGGTGCCATGAGTTCGGCAGCTTTACCAGCCCGTCATAAGACGTGGCTAAAGTGTTGACAAGCGTCAATGATTTACCTTTCTGTACGACATCCGGGTTGTTTTCGACGGCTTTTTCCACCAAGTTGTCGCACGTGCGAATACACTCGCCGTATTCTTTTTCTGTTACCTCATAGACCTTCTTTATCGATGAACCGGGCAGTATATCGTGGAATTGGTTCAGCAGCAGCGTTTTCCACATACTGTCCAGCTTATCAACGGGGTAGTATGAAAGAGGAAGTGAGGAATATGTGAATTCCACATCGCGCAGTTTCTTTTCCAAAGTGCGGTTGCCTTTTTTAGTTTTAGCCTGGGTCGTGAGTGTCGCTCTGTGCAATTCCAGATAAAGTTCCCCATCCCAAACCTCGAGCTGGTCTTTATGTTCGCCCAGGCGGTTAAAGAACCCTTCTGCCGTTCCCATCCGCACTTTAGGGGAGCCTTCCATATCCCGAAGGCGATTAGCGCGTTCTATATGATTTTCTTTCGGCCCTCCTCCGCCGTCACCCACTCCGAAAAGGCACATGTATTCATCAAGCATATGGCCTTCATTGAAAGCATTTTGCGCTTTTATCTGGCTTTCGGGCAGCATTTGCGAGTTATAATTATCCTCAGGAGGGAAGTGAACGACGACCTCGCTCCCGTCGATGCCCCGCCAGCGAAAAGTATTATGCGGGAACTCGTTAAACTGACTCCATGAAATTTTCTGTGTTAGAAAATATTCAACTCCCGCCTTTTTCATTATCTGCGGTATAGCCGCGGAATAGCCGAACACGTCAGGAATCCAGAGGTTGCGTACATTGACGCCGAATTCATCCATGAAGAAGTTCTTACCATGCAGGAACTGACGCACTAAAGATTCTCCACTTGTTATATTGCAGTCAGCTTCGACCCACATAGCGCCCTGCAGCTCCCAATTGCCTGTCTGGACATATTTTTTTATTTTTTTGTAGAGCAGCGGATAATGCTGCTTGATGAACAGATAATGCTGCGGCTGGGATGCACCGAAAACATATTCCGGATACTTTTCAATCAAAGCGACCTGGCTGGCGAAGGTTCTTGCGCATTTACGCATAGTTTCTCTTACGGGCCAGAGCCACCCGGTGTCGATATGAGCATGGCCAACCGACACGGCTGTCAACGCCGAGCCGCCCGCGGGGGGGGCGAAAAGCTCCTTCAACACTTCTCTGGCGTCCGCCGCATTCGAACGGTCGTCACCATAGACGTCAATGGCCTGGTTCAGAACATACAGCAGCCGGCGCACTCTTGGTGCGAGTTGCGGCAATTCCTTTTCCGTGCCCCATGGACTTTCTTTGCCGGACGGCCTTCTATCGACATAATTTGCTTGTAATGTGCCGAACAACGCTTCAAAGTCAAGGATGAAATGCCAAAGTTCTGCGTCGAACACGGCCAGATCGAGTGACACTACTTTACCTTCGTATGTTCCATGCCTTTTCGGGCAATTTCTCGGCGGGTCATTATCTTTATTCACGCCGAACAGTGCATTGGCAGCGGCTTCAACCCAAAGGTCAACAGTCCCACTCTCGCATACCGAAGGCGGCAGATGATAAAGGTCCCGGCCCGTCTCAACTGCGAAAACCGAGCCATTCGTCAGTCCCTGAACAGGGCATCCGTCGGAATCGAAGATGCAGGCCTCGCCATTGAAATCAATTCTGGCTGCTAATTTCTTCTTCTGCCAATTTTCCGGGATATCGCCGGTTATATGGAACCAGGCGCTGTCCCACTCTCTGCCCCATACTTCGCCTTTCTGAATCTCCTTATATTCTCCGTCCAATCGCCGGTCAAAAGGAACCGGATCGGTGGAATGTCTATAAACCGCTTTCAAAGGCATAGTATCAATCAATACTTCATCCTTACTCAGCCTGTCCAGAAAATTTATGGCACGATCGTAATGTATAGCTATCTGATCATTTCGCATTGTCGTATTTTTATTGCTAATGTTTCATGACTTTTATTACAAAATAAAGAAACTTAGTGTAACAGATTAGTGGATTTTAGGCAAAAGGAAAGTATACAACTCTGTTTTCGCCCCAGCGGGGCGAGGTTAGGTAGCCCCTGGTTTTAACCAGGGGGATAAATGATGAAGAGTTTAATGCGCCCCGGAGGGGCGCGGTTGCACTTAAAGCTGCGGGATTTGCCCATTATTGCCTTTTCGGCCACGCCCCCTGGAAACCCGGCTCGTAGTGGACGCTTTCAAGCGTCCCGGGGAGCGCATAGCAATTTCCGGACTCCGGAGCCCTTGAAAGGGCTCGCTACGAACCTTTTATTGCCTTTTCGGCCAAGCCCTTAGAATGCCGGATATGCGGTTTAACCGTACCAAGCCCCAACTATCTTATATGCATTTTTGATTTCTTCACGCTTAATCTTGGTTGAGGATTTTTTATCTCTCGGCGTGACATTGGATAACACAACTTCTTCTTCAAAGCTGTGCCATCTTTTACAATAAGTGCTGCCGTCCCAGGTCTCAACCATAACCAGGTCATTATCGCACAGTTCAGCATCTCTGTCCACCAGCGCATATTGCCCATCCCATAAAACCGGTATCAGCTCATCGCCTTTAACTTCAACAACGTTGAGTGAAGCGGGGAGAGTAAGTTTTTCAGAGGGGGCATTGACGAATTGTATTTCCCTCTCATCATTATCTTTCGGCTTAGTTTGGCCTATTACGGATACATAACTCTCGGCATCTTCACTTGCCTTCAATGCCACATCTTCACGGTCACGTCGGAAAGGGCTTTGTCCCTCCCCGGTAATCAGCCAATGAAGGTCAGCACCAGTGACTTCACCTATTTTTCTGAAAAAATCTGCTCCGGGTATCGACCTGTTACCACTGAAATAACGGGAAAGACGGGACTCATAAACACCTAACCGCCGCGCAATTTCAGCCGCCGAAGCGAAGTCGAATACCCGGCGAATACGCTGGATCAACGAAGAGCCAGAATTGTAATTCATAATTAACTCACCTCCCTGCCCTTCCAAAAAAAGAAGTTTGCGCTTGACAATGCTTCCCGTTTTAGGTAAAATCCAACAGAATGCTTGTTTGAATACGGTAGGGAGATCGGTGTGATATTGGATAAAAGTATATCCTGACTCACATACTCGGGAAAAAAAGCAAAACGCTTTTTCCTGGGTATCCACGAAAAAAACATTTTGTACGTGCATAGGGGGTAAGCAATCAGAAAATCGTGATAATACCCTTGCGTTTACGAGGTTAAATTCCAAAGGGGGGGACATATAACAACTGCCCCCCTTAGAGCCCGGCTGGTACCGATCTCCCAATCTCACACCGGTCGGGCTACTTTACTTTGAATCAATAACATTCACTATTTTATATAAATTTGGTTTTTTAGTCAATAATAAGATAAACGAAGTATATTTTTGAGCGGTCCTTCAACTTTGCGGATGTTTGAATGATCAAAAAGCTTTGGCATTAAAGATCATTGCGAATAGAATTTTGCTTGTTTCTGGTTTCTGTTTGCTGGTAAAATAAGGCAGCCTAGCAGTTTGGCCGAAAAGGTGCAGGCGGAATGTATGACAGGCATCTTGCCTGTCCAGAGCGCACGCAGGGATGCGTGCTATACTATGAAAGGCATCTTGTGTTACTATATTTCTCATTTAGCACCTTTTCGGCCAAGCTCTTAGCAACTAACAACCAGCAACAATCAGCTGATATTTCCTTTTACTATAATTAATTACGATTCTTTTGTGCAATCTCAACATCCGCAAAGATGACGGAGAGCCATAACCTGCATATTTCACGCGTTTTCAGTGGTGCACATGCGGCAAATGTCAAACGACGCTGTGTTAGTATACTGCAAGTGTAGGCTTTTGCAGCAGATGCGCCGCTGAAGACGCGCACGCAGGGTAAACCGCCGTTTGAGAACTCGATAGTACACACTGCAAATATTAAAAGTCTATCAAATGACACTTAACATATTGTATTTCAATGTTTATAGTAAGAATTGCCGCTGGTTTATGAAATATGCAGGATAAAATTCATGAATAAGAACATAACGCGTGCTTTCAGGGCGAATCTGCACATAAGCCTCGCCATTGGTTTATTTGCCCTGGCTGTTATCTTGAGCTATTACTATATCCCTATAATCAACAGTTTTTTTACCCAAATAGCCTCGTTAAAGGATAGTGCGGGGCTGCGTTTTGCCATGATTTCTACGGCCGTATTCGGTGGTCTTCTGCCCTTGCTGCTGGAGCAGCTGCGGCGCCTGCCTGTCAGGGAATTGAATGCCAAAACACTGTTTTTTTTTCTTGTCTTCTGGATGCTCAAAGGGGTGGAGATCGACTTACTCTATGCGGGCCAGGCATATATCTTCGGTGAAACTCCTAAACCGACCACAGTCCTGGCCAAAACAGCAGTTGATCAATTTATTTACTTACCGCTCTGGGGCGCACCTACTATGGTGCTGGCGTACCTATGGCTGGATAAAAATTTTGATTGGCGACGGACTTTGAGTTCAGTTGACGCCGGGTGGTACAAAAAGCTGGTTCTGCCGGTCATGGCGGTCAACTGGATTATTTGGATACCGGCTGTAACCATCATATATTCCTTACCGCTGCCCCTTCAGCTCCCTATGCAAAATATCGTCTTGCTGATGTTCGCAGTCATCCTGATCTTTGTGACTTCACAAAATACCGACCAGCGAAGCTGAGAGATTGGTGTAAGCACCGAATACCCCCGCATTAACAACTCCAGTAGGATGTAAAGTGGTGATTATTATCGTCGGCTTCGTTGCAAGATAAGTTATAGCCTTTTACTGTTTCTTACTTCCCTGTACACCTTGATCCCCTCTTGATTTAAGTTGAGTGTTTAAAAAAAGCATGGAAACGGCTTTTTGCAGAATGCACGACGAAATGTAAATGAGGTTCTGCTTTTGCGCACCAGCAGAACCTCAAATTATGTTATGACGAAAGCCCTATTTTTAGTTTCCTGCGCGACCATTCCCATGCACAGGATACAAATGACGATTGAATTGAACCGGCTTCGGCTTGCGTTATTCGTTATTTCCAAAAATATCAAAACCGAACCTGGCGATTCTCTCTTCGGCAGTACGGTATTGGATGGTGCATCCAAAAGCCGAACCCTCGGTCTGATCAAGTTCTTCACCAGCCAGTAATTTATCTAATACTTCCCCAACGTAAACGGGTTCATTCCCCCGATTGTCAACCGGTCCGATAAA
>PUNP01000678.1 GCA_003551785.1 Candidatus Brocadiaceae bacterium
GGCCGGGCGAAACTTCCGGAGACGGCAAGTTCAGTCTCCTGACCGCCCGATGTGTGGGAGCCTGCAGTCTGGCACCCGCCGTGGTCTATGACGGTGAAGTAGCCGGCTATCAGACCCCCGAAGATGTCCTTAACGTTATTGAGGAGTGGACGGCAAATGATGCCTGAAGAATTAGAAGAAATGGCCGCTGAACAGTTGGAGAAGCAGGGACAGCTGCAATATCGCATTCATGTATGTGCTGCTGCCGGATGCCGCTCATCCGATGGTGAAGAGGTTGCTTCCGCGCTCGAATCGGCTATTAAAGATCGAAACTTGAAAGATAAGATAGCAGTTAAAAGAACCGGCTGTATGGGACTCTGCGCCGCAGGGCCTATGGTTATTGTATTCCCCGAAGAGATTATATATGGGAAGGTGAAACCGGAAGATGCCGGCGAATTGCTCGACAGCCTGGGCGGTGAGCCCGTTAAAAGACTTCAGCTCGATTCCGATATGCCTTTTTTCAAAGAGCAAGTGCAGGTCGTGCTGGAGAATGCCGGTAGAACGGAACCGGACAGTTTAGAGGACTATATTGCTGCTGAAGGTTATTCCGGGCTTGCAAAAGCCCTTACCCAAATGTCGCCGGATGATGTTATCAATGAACTTACTAAAAGCGGTTTGCGAGGGCGTGGCGGTGCTGGTTTTCCTACCGGCTTGAAATGGAGCACTGTCGCTAAAGCCGACAGTGAGCGTAAGTATGTCGTATGTAATGCCGATGAGGGCGACCCGGGGGCTTTTATGGATCGTAGTGTACTCGAAAGTGACCCCCACCGAATAATTGAGGGGATGGCTATTGCAGCTTACGCCGTAGGTGCTCAGCAGGGGTATGTTTACCTCAGGGCTGAATATCCGCTCGCTATTGAACGTTTGAAAAAAGCTATCCGGCAGGCAAAAAAAGCCGGGATACTGGGCAATGAAATTTTTGATACTGATTTCGATTTCAGCATCGAAATACGCTTGGGAGCCGGTGCCTTCGTCTGTGGTGAAGAAACGGCGCTTATGGCTTCCATCGAGGGGAAAAGAGGACAGCCGCGCCCGAGACCGCCTTATCCTGCCAATTACGGCTTATGGGGATACCCAACACTGATAAATAATGTTGAGACACTCGGCAATGTTCCGACTATTTTGAGGAATGGCGGCGGCTGGTTCGCTTCAATAGGAACCGAAGACAGTAAAGGAACTAAAGTGTTTGCCCTGGCCGGGCGTGTCGTGAATACCGGCCTTATCGAAGTACCTATGGGCATTACGCTCAGGGATATTATTTTCGATATTGGCGGTGGTATCCCGGGCGGCCGGGAATTCAAGGCCTTGCAGACAGGGGGGCCTTCCGGCGGATGCATCCCTGCAAAATATCTGGACATGCCGGTGGATTATGGTTCGCTCAGCAAAGTGGGGTCAATAATGGGGTCCGGCGGCATGATTGTTATGGACGACAGTTCTTGTATGGTCGATGTTGCGAAATATTTTATGGACTTTTGCCGTACGGAATCCTGTGGGAAGTGTATACCCTGCCGTGCCGGTACTCCGCAGATGTATCAAATTCTTTCCAAAATTACGGATGGTTCTGCAACGATGCGCGATCTGGATATTCTGGTCGATTTGTGCGACCTTGTGGAAAATACAAGTCTTTGCGGTTTGGGGCAGACCTCCTCGAACCCTGTAAAAAGCACTTTGAAGTATTTCGAAAATGAATACGTAGCGCATATCGAGCATAATGAGTGTCCGGCCGGTGTATGTAAATTCAAAAATTCAGGGGAGGTTATAGATGGCTGCCCAGCTTAACAGAAGAGGAAGAGACCCCGTCAGAGCCAGAAGAAGTGTGAAAACTCTTCAGATTGACGGGCTTGACGTCAGCGGTAGTGACGATCAGACAATTTTGGAAGTGGCACGAGAAAACGGTATCGAAATACCCACCTTATGTACATTAGAAGGACTGTCCAACATCGGTGCCTGCCGGATATGTGTAGTTGAGGTCGAAAGGTCAAGGCGCCTGATGCCGGCTTGTACCACGCTGATAGATGAAGGGATGGTAGTGAATACTAAAACCCCTGAGATAATTGAATACAGGCGAAAAATAGTGGAATTGCTTTTTGCCGAAAGAAACCATATTTGTGCTGTTTGTGTGTCCAACGGACATTGTGAACTCCAGCAGCTTGCGCAGGATTTGGGAGTTGATCATATCCGATACCCGTATGTATATCCCAGCCAGCAAGTTGACGCCACCCATAAAGACCTGGCCGTCGACCATAACAGGTGTGTGCTGTGCCAGCGCTGTGTCAGGGTTTGCGATGAGTTTGAAAGTGCCCACACCTGGGATGTTATGGACAGAGGGGCGGGCACAAAAGTTGTTACCGATATGAATCAAAACTGGGGCGATAGTAAGACCTGCACCGAATGCGGAAAGTGTGTCCAGGTTTGCCCCACTGGCGCTTTGTTTGATAAAGGCAGCGGTGTAGGAGAAATGGATAAAGAAACGGAATTTCTCCCCTACCTGAAGGTTATGCGGGAGGAGGAATAAAAAATGGAAAAAATAAAACTCGGAACTATATGGCTTGATGCGTGTTCGGGCTGCCACATGTCGTTTCTCGATATGGATGAAAGATTGGTTGATTTGGCTGATAAAATAGAAATTGTTTATGGACCACTGGTGGATGCGAAGGAAATCCCGGAAGATGTTGATGTCTTTCTTGTGAGCGGTTCGATCAGCACTGATGATGAAATGGAAAAAGTTCGTAAAGTGCGCGCAAATTCTCAACTTGTTGCTTCTTTCGGTGACTGTGCAGTGACGGGTAATCTGCCGTCGATGCGTAACCCCGTTGGGGCTAAGGAGGCGCTTCAGGAGGTCTATGCCGTCGAAGGTGTTGAATGCTGTGAGCTTCCGGGCTTGGGGATCGATACTCCTTTACCGCGCTTACTTAAACGCGTCAGGCCCGTGCATGAAGTCATTGAGGTTGATCAATATATTCAAGGCTGTCCGCCGGAAGCTGATTTAATTCATTTCATAGTCAGTGAGATGATTCAGGGCAGAGTGCCGCGTCGTGGAGTAAGGACACATTTTGGATAATTGGATTGTATTAAAAAACTAATCGTTAAGACAGGATAAATCGTATGGTTCGGCAAATAAAAATAGATCCGGTGACAAGGATCGAAGGACATGCAAAAATAACTTTGCATCTGGATGAAGACGGAGCGGTGGATGATGCACAGTTTCATGTAACCCAGTTCAGGGGTTTCGAAAAGTTTTGTGAAGGGCGGCCGTTCCATGAAATGCCGTCTATTACCGCCCGTATATGCGGGATTTGTCCCGTTAGCCACATGCTCGGTAGCGGGAAAGCCGGTGACGAGCTGATGGCCGTGAGAATACCGCCGACCGGTGCTGCGCTCAGGAGGCTTCTTAATTATGCACAAATGGTTCAGTCGCATGCTCTGAGTTTTTTCCACCTTTCCGGCCCTGACCTTTTATTGGGGATGGATGCCGATGAGAAAACACGGCACGTGCTGGGATTGGCCGGGGAGAATCCCGAACTGGTTAAAAAAGGTATTCGATTGCGGCAATTTGGCCAAGAGCTTATTGAGGCTTTGGCAGGAAAAAAAATACATGCAGCATGGGTCGTCCCCGGCGGTGTGAATAAACCTCTGGGGGATGGGGTGCGGGATAAATTCCTTGATCAAATCCCCGAAGCCATGAATATTGCCGTCGAGGCAATGGACGTATTCAAAAGTATTCATGACCAATTTGAGCGTGAGATTAACAGCTTCGGACGTTTCCCTTCCGCATATCTTGGTATGGTCGATTCGGAGGGTAATTTAGATCATTATGATGGCAGACTGCGCTTGATTGATGCTAATGGCGACAAAATTGTAGAGGATTTTGAGCCGAAAGACTATCAGTCGGTCATCGGTGAAGCTGTTGAATCGTTCTCCTACCTTAAATTCCCTTATTACAAAGCGGCCGGCTACCCGGAGGGAATATATAGAGTTGGGCCGCTGGCGCGCCTGAATGCATGTGACAGGTGCGGTACTCCGGAATCCGATAAATATCTCAATGAATTCAGGTCCCTTCAGGAAGGCCCGATAGACAGCGGCTTTTACTATCATTACGCTCGACTCATCGAGATCGTGCATGGATTGGAGCGTATACAGCAGCTGCTTGAATGGCCGGATATTGATGATAAAAGAGTTCGCGCTCAGGCGGCACCGAACGCACTGGAAGGTGTCGGCGCCATCGAGGCACCCCGGGGCACGCTGATCCATCATTACGGAATAGACGAGGACGGGCTCATCAACTATGTGAATATGATAGTTGCTACCGGACATAACAATCTGGCTATGAACCGCAGCGTCAAACAGGTCGCTCAGGAATTCGTTGACGGCAATAATATTCAGAACGGTATGCTGAACCGCGTCGAGGCGGTTATCAGAGCTTTTGATCCTTGCCTGAGCTGTTCAACACATGCGATAGGTCAAATGCCTATGTTGGTTGAATTGTATGACAGCAGTGGCTCGAAAGTGGATGAAAAAACTAAAAATTGAAAGCGAAAGCCTGCATATTTCACGCGTTTTTAGTAGTGCATATGTGAAAAATATCAAACGCCGCTCCGCTTTTTAGAAAAAAGCTTGGCAAAAACTTTTAACTTGATTCCTCATTGAGCGTAACGATAGCTGGAAAGTATAAAAAACACTGAAAACGCTAAAATCACACTAATATAAAAGACAGCGAAAAAA
>PUNP01000776.1 GCA_003551785.1 Candidatus Brocadiaceae bacterium
ACCATGTAAAAATAAGCCAGTTTGATGCGAAAACTAATAGCCTCATACCAATAACCATTTTTTTCAAAAAATCGTATTGCAACGTGATATTTTTTCCTATAACCAGATAACATTTCGGTGGTTATATCTTCTTTAAGTCCTTGAGCAATCAACTCAATCCCATACACTGCTTTCAAAGCATTAATGGAATTCTTGATATATGGGAAACTGTTTAGGTAGTCCTCCTCATTTTCTAAAAAACGGAAATAATCGTCTAACTTGTCATATCTCATATTAGCTATATACTCATGAATAAGCCAGATAAGAATTATTGCCTTCTTCTCTTTCAGTAGATTGTCATTATTTAAAATAATTGTGCAATTCTGCAAAAATGCTTCCCTCCATCCGCCTCTGTGACAAGTCAAGTAGTAGATTCTAAGAATTGATATGAGCTTATCAGGGCTTATTTCTTGTAAGGACGAACTCAGATGTTTTTCAATTGAGGTTTTGGCATCATGATAATACCCTTCTTCATATAGACTATTCCATTGATGTTGAAGCGTGGGAATATGGCCGTCACTCTTTTCGCCAAAAACGTTTTCAGTAAGGACAGTTAAGAAACAAAAACATATACAAAACAAAGTAAAATAAAGAGGACTAAATTTATCACATTTCATAAAAATCTCCCAATCAAGTTAATCATCTGTCTCAATTGTATCGGTTATAGTTATCCGCCTCTGAACCGCTTCCACAGCTTCAGGCATACGCAGCTTGTTATAGCTATGCTGCAAGAGGCGAAGATATATCAAGTTCTCTGGATGCTTTTCAACCAGTTCCGCTGCTTTCTCCCGCGCTTCCGAGAAACATCGCCACCTATCGCTCATAAAGATATTTGCCTTAATGAAAAGGCCGGCACGACCCTCCGGCAGCGCTGTTTCTATAGTATCCAGCACCGTCCCCAATTTGTCTGCATTCTCCCGCTCCATTATCCTGAAGAAACCGTTGGAACCGCCAAGAAGCCTGCCGCCGCGTTTGATATAAAGCTGATACTCACCACCCCTTTCAAGCGGCTCCATCCCCGTATCTTCCCACCTAAACTCCGGCCTGGAAGTTTTTACCGTGACAACCGCTTCGTTATGGTCAATGGACATAACGGTTATTTCATATTCAGGTTCGGTATCTTCCGCAAGCCCGGGTTCACTCCACCTGAAGACCGGCTGGTCCGAATACATCATGCCCGCCGGTGATAGAATATATACCTCCGGGCGCACATCCCTTAAAACCGTCGGGGTAACATCATTTAAAAGCTCCGTCGGTGCATAGGCCAAAAGAGTCTCCTCAACCATGTGATCCGGCGTCGTCTCCTCCCTTGCCGAAATCACCGGACGGATTTCTGAATACGGTTCCTTATCTGTTCTTACGAGCCTCCGGGGCTGTATTCTATATGTTCCGGCTTCCGACAGAAAATACACATCTTCGAAGGCCGTAATAATTGCTCCGCTGCCTTCCGTTAAAAACACATCATCGTCTGAATACAAGACTACGCTGCCGGCATCCGGCCCCAGAGCCATTTCCTCAGCGTCCGGCCGTAAAATGCTGACTTCACCCCGAATATCCAGCATATAAGCAACCTTCTCTCTCGGTGCAGGCGGGCGTGGTGGTTCGTCGGGGGTAAAGTAGGCAAGCCAGAAAACAACAATCAGTACGGCAGCCGCTGCGGCCGCCGTAATAACTCTTTGCCAGCGAGAAAAAAGAATAATTTTCCCTTTGTCTCCCGAATCACCTGATTTGCTTTCACCCGTAGACGGGGGGTCCGGGGTCTCTTCCGCTTCCACCCCGTTAATGTCTTTTTCGCGCCGCCTGGCAATTATCGCCATGATGTCGTCAACCTTCTTATCGAGGTTTTCAGGCGGCTGCTCAGTCTCATCCGGTTCAAAGACAAGCCCCTTATATCGGGTGAGGGCTGTAGTCAGAAGGTGGAGGCGATACTGCGCCTTGTCCTGCTCGCTCATCTCTTCTTCGGGCACATCGGGCGGGGGAACAACCGTGCTGCCTTCTTCACGAAGCAAATCCTCAAAATGTTCCCTGTATTCATCTTCGTTCATATCTAAGCGACCTCCTTTTTCACCAGTTCTTCCAGTTCAGGCCAGAATGAGTTGTCCTTTTCCATATTCTTTATAAAACGCGCCATACACCGCGCTAGCCGAGAACCTATCTGCTTTGACGGTATATCAAGGCTTTTCCCCAATTCTTTGTAGGACATCTCATCGAAGTAACGCCGTTTTATAAGCGGGCCGCAAGGCTCGCCTAATTTATCCATGTGATCTTTTATTCCCTTCAGCACCTGGGAGTTCATTTCATATTCCGATATATACTTCATGCGTTTTTCCGTATCTTCTGGTGGATTAAAATTATCGCCCTCTCGCCCGTCGGGACCCGGATTAGATAAAGCTGAAATGGGAACCGTTGGCGGTCTTTTTTGGGCTTCTCTTTTTCGAATCACATCAATGCATTTTTTTTGGGCTGTGCTTTTCACAAACCCGCCTATGTTTTTTACTGTTTTCATCTTATCATAAAGCGCCAGCATGACCGTCTGGACAATATCCTCAGCATCTTCTTCAGAAAAATAAAAAGGGGTGAACCTTGCAACTCTGTACGCGTTATAATAATGGCGCTTGACCAAAGCCCGAAAGCTTTCCTCATCGCCTTCCAGAAATTGATTCTTCAGCTCTTTGTCACTCTGTTTTTTCATCAGGCAAGATTCCTTATGACTGGTATGTTTTCATACTAAAATATACCAATCCCCGCCTTTTGTCAACTTGAAAAGCTGAAATGAGATACGTTTTCAATTATTAAAATCACTTTCTACCCTTCAGTGGCTGCTGCACTATTTAATATGTCGTTTATTAGCGCGTTTTATAACACCGAATAAATGGCTGATAAAAGAGTTCAGCTTTGGTTTTCCCCGATTTTTAAAAAACATCTGTTATAAAACCGAAAACTTTGCGACATGTGGAGTAGAAGGACGGTTAAACGGAGCGGTTAAAGGCGGTGCCGCCCGTGTCCGATTGGATATAAAGCCGCCATACAAAATTTTTTGGAGGTAGTAAGATATGAAGTTCTTAGATGTTAATGGAGGTATTGGAGGTGGAAGGTTAGGACTGGAGCGTTTAGGTCTTAAATGTGAAGGATTCATGTCTGTCGATAATAATCTTAGCCCCTTGTATGACAAGATAGTGCAGCGGAAATGTACCAATTTCGGTGCAGACATATCCGATGTAAATCCCGACGATTTACCTGACGTTGAGTTAATTCTGGCCAGGCTTAGTGACGGCGATGGGTTCTTAGACTCCTTGTGCAGCATCATAGAAGCGAAAAAGCCGGAAGTGATTTTTATAGGCTCTAATAAGCTATGCTGTTGCGAAGATGATTCTCAGGAACCATCAATACCTGAGCAGCTGGACGGATTGGGTTATGTTATATATCCCCAGGACCTGAATGTTAGGGACTTTGGATGTGTCCAGTGCAGTGAAGACAGATACTTTATGGGTTTTAGGTCGGATATCATCCCAGAAGGTGTTGAGTTGGGTGCCTTAAAAGACGGATGCGAAAAGGAAAGTGTTAGGTTTTTTGGGTTCGAAAGTCCTGTTAGTGAAGGAAGTCATGATGCAGAGTATCTAAAGGAATACTTTGACAAACCCGAGAACTCTAACTTGGATATGCGCAGCCTGCTCATGGAAAATTTCATGGTATTAGATGCTAGGAATCCTCAAGGTAAGATTTACCATCTGGAGATTCCAGATTTTATGGAAGTTAACGATAATATTTATATCGTATTTGAAAAAAACTTCTATAGGGTGGACGCCAAGGATATGCTGAAATGCATAACTATTCCGGACGATAAAGTATCTGAACTGCTGAGTTCTTTTTCTGAGGATAAAATACTTAACTGTATCAAATACACAATGCCCCAGGACTTGACTTACTTTGTTATGGATCAGATTCTGGATTTCCTGGAGTTTGAGTGTGAAGTTGATTTGTTCTAACCTATCTGACATGTTCAGAAAATTTACCGGCACCGTTATCTTTCAAGGATAGCGGTGCTTTTTTTATGAAGCCAATTAATTGCGCTCCTGAGAGGGTCGTTTTTTGGGTAGTTCCGGAAAAAATGGGAAATCAGGGGGTTTCGCGGGGCTGGGGGCAAAAGGGGCAGCAGGATTCACATTCTTTCTTAAAATAGCGTCTCCGACCGACAGCGTTTTGATTTTTTTACAACCCGGGACGCTATTTGACATGGTGGGTGTGGTATAATAGGTCTGCATAATGTTTTAATGTATTTTACTGCAATTCTTTACCCACGTATTATTGGTTTGACAAAAGGCTGATTACTATGTAACATAAACATGCTATATATGGCGAATTTCTTAGCTCGCATATCCCTTTACCAGCAATATTTGTTAAAGTTTGTAGCTTCGTAACGCATATTGAAATCTTATCTTATACCATATAAATGCTTGAATCTACCGGGCAGAGATAAAGACGCCGATGAATCTTATGAGAAGACCATCGCAATAAATCTCCATTCTGATATAGCTGAGAAGGCAAGGGATGCAAGAAGACGTTTTGCTCATAAAAGTTTCAAGAAAAAAGAATCCGGGGGGAAGGAGCGTTTCGACGCCGTGATGTACTGTTTTGGCGCGATGCAGAAGTTTGATGATATGAGCAAGTCCAAAGTGCATGAAGCGGTGACGGAGATAGCGATTAAAGGTCGCAGCGGTCTGG
>PUNP01000295.1 GCA_003551785.1 Candidatus Brocadiaceae bacterium
AAAACCTGCCGTTGGCCGATGGTGTTAATCTGGACAAACTTGCTGTGCCAGAGCTGACCGGAGGCGAAATAAAAAATACCGTCCTTAATGCTGCAAGGATTGCCGTAGCACGTGGCGAGGATGCGCAGGTAACCATGGCCGATTTCAGCCGTGCACTCGGCATGGAGACCGACGGCAAATGGTCGGAGGACGGGTGTAAGGTCGGATTTCACGCTACCGCTAACTGAAAACATATAGGGGATAGTCTTATGAAACAGGGGGCGGGCGTATGGTTGGGTCCAGAGACAAGAAAGTGGTATTACGTCACCAAACACGAGCGGTTTTTATATTATAAACAGGATAAAGCAAGGGAGCTTGGTGTTCCGTCGGACGTTCTTGACAAAATTTCGGATATGAATGTCGCAACGGACGAAGACCCGATACGAATATGTGCCATTAAGGCAGGCATGGTCAGGATGCGGGATAAATGGTCGGAAGTCATTGCCCAGTTTTACGCTGACCATGACGTGCGCAGTATTCTGAAGGCAATTCATTTTGCTATGAATGATGTGCCGGAATACAAACACGCCTGGCATATCAAAGTCGATAATCTGCACCCTGCACTGCGCGACAAAATACGTCTTGAAGTAAAAGAATTCCAAAGAATGCTGGGAAACGGTGAGAAGATAATTCGGGAAAATGTTAATTGCAAAGGAGTTCAAGAATAATGAAAAAAACAATAAAACAGTTTTCCGCAAGGGATATTAACAAACTGGATGATTATGAACGTTTTCGGAATGTTAAGGCATATCTTCTCCAAAAATCAGGCCCGATTAGTCGTGCGTATGCTGACAAGGCAGAAGTCTGGGAATTGGCAGAATCCGTCGGTTACAAGAAATATAACAAGTTCTTAAATCACCGTCAGCAGTGGCATGACCTTACCAGAAAAATCCCCGTGAAATATCTCGATGCCATAGATGTTGATTACGAAATTTTGGACTGTACGGTTGAGCTGGATAAAGAAGAATATGAACGGGCATTGAAGGTGCCATTATATCCCCGTGGTTTCACTATCAGATATATGGCCTGTGTTTACAAGACCGTTGAATTCCCACCTGATACTACCGAATATGAAGCCCGAGAAATCATGTCGGATTATGCGCAAGACAAAAGGAGAAGTTGTGCTATCAATTATCCAGATATAAAGACTGTTTTAGCCGAACCGGATGGAAATATCCGAGTTGTTTTTTATGAGCCGGATATCAACTTTGATGGTGGTTTTATGATAGCGGCAACGGACGGACGCAGTTTTGCAACAGTTACATCACGATAATGTGGTGAGATAATAATGAAGTTTGAAAAATGGCTTGAAACTTTTATTGAAGAGAAGGGGTTTGACCGTGAATATAGGTTTGAGTTGGATGGGCAATCTGGTATCAACTCCATTCCACTGAATTGCGTTGTCGATGCTATCAAAAAGGCACCAAAGGACGAACGGGATAACATCAAAACGACACTTGTGAAGATTGATCTCGCCAATGGTGATTGCCTTGATTATTTCAGACATTTGGCTCAAGCTCTTGCAGTGTGATGTAAGGCAAAAAAAGGATCACGTGGCCTAAAGCATTGGTATGGTTCAATAAAGGGGAGCTATAGATTCATGAGATACTACAGCCTACGAAGATCAGAATCCTGCCCGTCCAAACTCCGTGGTTACATCTCTAAACATGACACGGGCATCATTACAGCCTACCGACACCAGGTCATAGATAACGACACCGGCAATGTTATTGATGTGACCGTAAGTCAAAATGAAATGCGGGACAGACAGCTATTCTCCAAGCTTAACGGGCGATATGCTGTCATCATAATAAGGGGTGCATATGTCGAAAACTGTGGCACACAGAATGAAGCTGAAGTCAATGGAGAATTGTTCCTTGCGGTCAATGTGGATGGATTGGGTTGGATGGAAGATGACCTGCGCCGTCTTGGGGAAAAGTGGAATCAAGATTCAATTTTGTTCGTCCCAAAAGGCGGTGAGCGAGGCGTTATATGGGGGACAAGTCCCAGCCCAATCGATAAAGATGTAAGTCCGCCATATGGGGGTAAGATAATTTTCGAAAACCCGGTTTTAGATGGCGAAGGAAATTTAACTGAAATGTGCAAGGACAGGCCACTCGTACTTGAATCGGTCGAAATCGAATACAAGAAACGCCCGCGCATTGGATTTTTTAGTGAATTGGGAAGACATCTCTTCATGCAGATGGACTGGAGAGACGACCACCCCGATATCGAATAAATACAATATGTTCAAAAAAATAGACTGTTCCAGTATCCACGTCCATTATACGACAGGGAAAGGTAATAAAAACTAAATTTATTTGTGGAGCCAAGCGAATGTCGGAAAAAACCAGTACAACAAAAGCAAAAGACAGTTACAAAACAGAAGATATCCCTGGCGGAGTGATAAAAGCACTACAGGCAATTACAGGCGAGAAAAAACGGTGGAATCTGGAATGTCTGTGTGTAAAAGGTCAGGAACTTGTTACTGTGGATGGAAGTATTATGGCGAGGTTCGCAGTACAGGACGATATGGGGCCGCAGGCGCTTTACAAATTTCCGAAACCGAAATTGCTGAAAAACGAACCTGTTACAATCACACGCAAAGATGGAAAGCTATATATGGAGCAGCAAGACGGAGATTCCAGCAGGGTTGAAATCTGTGAATCGGCGGACGAACGGGCAGCCTGGCCACCAGAATACGAGCAGGCGATACCGTCCGAAGAAGCGGGCACATCGGTTGCGGTTACGGTTGATAATCTGCGCAAAACTGTTGACCTGCTCGAAAATGCAGGCCACGAGACAGTAAGGGTAACATATAGTAACGAGCCTGATATGCCGATTCGACTGGATGGGGTTCAATCAATTACAGACCGTCCTTGTGAGTTCGGAACAACCATAGCCATCAGTATCATTCCAGAAGATAATTTAAAAGATTGATTTGCCAGGATATAATCCAATGATATTTGTTTGTCATGACGCCTTAAATGGCTTATTTTCGGCATTAATGGCCTGGATGGTATCAAGGGTATAGTTAGTCACTCTTTGCCCGACCACGGGCGACCTGGTGCGAAATAGCTAACCCTGGTGCGACCTGGTTGGGGGTTAGACAGAAGTTCCGTGTGGAATCACAAAATCTTTGCTTTGGGACTTACAGTTATGGATAAATTTGATAGAAACCCTAATAATCACGACAATGGACAAGTAGCAAAATCGTTTCTTACCATTCCCCAAGCTAAAAATTATGTTAATCAAGATATGGATCAAGACATCGCCAATTTGAAAACACATATTAATACGTTAGCTGATGCTGATCCCTTTGATGCAGATGTGTCAAAAGAAATAAACCGTAGCCTTCGTCTTTTACGGGAGTTGCAGGACATCTTGCATAAGTTTTAATCAATAAACAGCCTATGCTGTGACTTTTTATTAAATCTTTCTGATTGACAAATCGACTTTGACAGCATAACATAAAGGCACAGAATCGGTAAGTAGAGTACAGTTAATTTGGAATCGAAATTATTAAACGGAAAAATGATACAAGACCTTGAAGCCATTGAGTATCGATATGGTGCTTTAGAAGATGGAATTCAGATAAATCAACTGCCAATAATCACTCTGAAAGGGGCTTCTTTAACACCCAAAATAAGGAAAGAATTTTTAGAAACAAATATCATTAACTGTGGTGGGTGCTATGGCGACAGTTCATCTGGCAATCCAGTGCAATTTGACCATTTGAAGTTGATATTAACCGATGATACGGTCGAAATCATATTCATTAACCGCAGAATAGCTCTTTCAAGCTCCGATGATGAGAAGCTACAGCGGATTAACCGATCCTTTAGTTACATCGAATCGGAAGCTGGTATTGACAAGACATGACACGGGAGAACATTTTGTCTTGACGTTAATGAAACGACTGAAGTAGTAATGATTTAACATGTTCGTGATTCTTGCTCTTTTCAATTTTCGGATTGTAACGGCATAAAATCAAGCTGCAAATACTGATATATAAATAGTTAGGTACATAACGGCCCTCATGATAAAAATTATTTCCTGCAATATTGGCCAGCGTCAGAAGGCATGGAGGTCTGTAATTGATTCCGATGCGGATATAGCTTTGCTTCAGGAAGCCACTAAGCCGCCAGTAGATAAGGCCGATAAAATTATTGTTGATAATGAGGCATGGCATACGGGCGTGACGGAATCTAATTGCCCCTGGCGTGCAGCGGTCATCGGTCTCTCCAATCAGGTTAACCTGGAATGGTTTAAACCGAAAAGAATCGAAAAAGCTCATTCCGAAGAGTTTGCTGTGAGCCGACAGGGTACGCTTGCTGCGGCAAAGGCGACTCTGTCTTCTGGCGAATCTTTTATCGTAGCATCACTGTATGCCTCATGGGAAAGACCTCATAGAGAGACAGGGAGTAACTGGATATACGCAGACGCTTCGGCCCATCGCCTGATTTCCGATCTGTCGGTCTTTATCGGTCGGCAACAGGGGCATAGCATCCTTGCTGCCGGCGACCTCAATATACTGCACGGCCATGGAGAAGGGGGAAGCGCCTACTGGGCAGCTCGCTACGGCACTGTATTCAGCAGAATGGAGGCGCTTGGTCTATCGTTTGTTGGTCCGCAGGCGCCCAACGGATGTCAGGCGGATCCGTGGCCCGACGAACTTCCACCTACGAGCAAGAACGTCCCAACCTATCATAG
>PUNP01000925.1 GCA_003551785.1 Candidatus Brocadiaceae bacterium
TCTCACCGTTATTATTCACCACGTGGAAGGTTACGGTAAACTCTTCAGAGGGTATGATCGGATTGTCATCATCATCCCCATGATCAGGTGGTGGCGGTTGTGCAATGGCTGAAAGACTGAAACAAAAGGCTAAAAAAAGGGCGAAAGATAATCTCATGGCAGTGTGAATATATGGTGGTGTATTGGTGAGGGTTGTTCTCTTCCGGGATTTCACAGGATAAAAATATACATTTTTTTCCATACAATAAATTGTCAGAACCAGCTAACCAGCCTTATCATCAATACAGTAATATGAAGTTTTATTGATAAACATAGTAATAGCGCATCCAGGAAAGCAGATTATAAATACGAAAAGCCCAATATGGCATTGACTTGGGCTTATCGTAAATATGGAAACACGTTGACACTATTCCCTAAGCTCTTTTTTGCTGCACTTATACACCTTTTTCGCGGCGTATGCGGTTCCCAATGCCAGCAGGATAACCATTCCACTACCAATAGGAGCGGGTTGTTGGTCCTCATCCTCTCCATGGCCGGGTGGGGGAGGTTGGGCAACTGCTGATAAGCTTAGAGAAAGAGTTACCAGGATCGTGAAAAATGATTTAATTATATACTTTATCATGACAAGTAGATTTTTAGAACAGGCAAAATCGATTTGATTCCTATACCGGGTGAAATTATTGCTGTATGATTCTTAAGGTTTCAGAATTTTGCGGTCCGGTGATCCGGACGATATATACGCCGGCGGACAGTTGCAGCGGATAAGCTTGCTGGCCTTTATCCTGGCGGAACGCTTTTTTTGTTCTGCCATTGATGTCGATCACCTCAATGCGTGTATTGTTTTCTGATGTAAGCACATGGAGTGTATTCTCGTGGAACCAGGCGCTCAGTTGACTTTGTTCAGCAGCGTCGTCAATATGGGTTGCATCATCCGGTGTGAAGCTTATTTCGAAGCGTGTGCTGCCGGTATGGTTTTGCGAGCTTTCAGCCACGAAGACATAGGGTTCCGTTTCTGAAAGCAGCACTTCCTCCTCTGCAAGTATGTCGTAAAGATAAATCTCCATGCCCTTGAATTGGCCTGTTGCATCCACCAGCCTGAGGGTATATTCATCATCTGCCGGGAATTTTACCCCCATGGGGATGCTGTAGTCCTCATCTATGAAGGGGATGGCATTGACGGCCAGTCTCCTGTTGTCGTCGGACATCGTATAGAGTTGTGGAATGTCCTCATTGTACCCAAACAGTTTGAGCGCATCGTAGCGGTCGCGGTCAAAGTGGCTCTCCGGCCTGAGGTTGATGGTGGTTTCGTCGAAGTATTGGTCGTTATGGATTCTTAAGGTGATTTGATCCGGATGGCTTGATTCTTCTTTGGAGAATTCACCGCCATGGACCCTGCTTCCCGGGTCGAAGGAGAATGCATTCTTGTTATCATCCGAGACTTTCACCATAAAGCCCTGGTTGCCGGCTATGATTTGATCATCAAGACTACCATCAACATATTTATACCCTTCTGTTACGCCATCTTCACTGCTCGTTCTGTCATATACGTAAGCCCAGTTGTCTTCGAGGGTGCCTTCGTTATCTTGAAGCACCGCATTCCAGTTTATTCCTGCGGCGAAGGGGTTTCCGATGAGGTTCCATCCGGATTGATGTTCCCATTCTTTGTCTCCATTTTCGCCGGGATCAGGCAGTCCGAATTCCAGGGGGAACTCGACGGTTCCCGTGTTGACCATTCCATGGAATCTTTTAACCTGGCCGATTTTCGCGGGATCGTAAGCTACCAGGTAGCCTCTTCCGGGGACGAAATCATCTCCTTCGTTGTAGGTGTCAAAGTAACCGCTTGCTGCTTTATAGTTCAGCCACCAGCCGGATTCGTGCCACATGTAGAAGTCATCGTCGTCAGTGGGTTCAAAGTCGCTATCTTCGATGGCCATGTTTGTCATGGGGGAGCTGATGAGGTGCCATTGGATTTCGGTACCTGGAAAATGTCGCTCCATGGTAGCGTTTACATTTTCGTTGATATTGATCAGCGTTCCTGTACCATTTTCATCCGACCGGATGATGATGGCTTCTGCCTGCAGGTCGTGGTCGTTGAAGGCGTTGTTCAGGGTCAGTGAGGCGGTTGGGGCAATGGTGAGGGAGGAGTTTAACCCGTTTTTATTATAGCTTTCGGAAGAGATATCAGGGCGTATGAAACCTGATTTTTTTTCTGTGTTAACTTTAGTTACTGTTACGTCGTTGGCAGGCATCGTGAAAACGGTAGGGTTTCCTGTTAGTGTGGAAAATGAGCCGCCAGCATTACTTTGCCATTCAAATTCCTCAAATCCTCCCGCGTCTGATTGTATTTCAACTTCAGTCTGTGGAGGTAAGTTTTCAACCACATGGGAGTTTTCTATCGCGGACCAATCACCAGTTCCCGGTGGAACTCTATACCTTACATCCCAGTTGGTTCCTAAAATTGTTAAAGTTGACAATGTTGGCCCTGTCAGCACGGTCATTTCTCCGCCGCCGCCTTTGGTGGAGGGGTCGAGTCTTACATGTTCGCCATCGGGGATGAGGACATTTCCGTTGATGGTGACATTTGCGTTGGGGCCCGGGACTTCTGAGGTGTAGTTGTTATTGCCTTCTTGCAGGGTTTGGTTCCAGTTATCCTTGTTATTCCAGTTGCCAACGCCGGTGAACCAGTATCCGGAGAGTTGGCGGTCGTTGATGGGTTCGCCGGGAGATGGTATTGCTTGATTAAGATTAATTCTATCCCGCTCCTCTCCATTGAATGTTTCAGGTGGCGGATCATCGAGGATAACTCTTAAAAATACTCTATCATCAGTTACTTCTGGAAACGAAAATGATGGTTCAGTACTGGCAAAGTTATGAGGCATATCATCTTTAGAAAGCTGAACACGAAATCTTGCTACTCTGACCCAATCTGAGTCATCAATCACAATTAAATTATCGCCTGTATCTGCTGGATCACCTACAATGAATTGCAGATTGCCTGCGTCGGTTATTGTTGCATCTGCATTTCGAAAAAAGGTTTCATGAACCTGGTTTTGAAAATCCGGATCTGGCTCTGCAATCGTAAAATTGCTACTACGAAACTCTCCTTCGTTAAATATTGCATCATCAAATGACCATGTCACCTGCATCATATAAATCGAAAAAGGATCACTTCCACTCCCGGCCTTTATGTACATATCCCATTCAAAGGATGTTTCGTCAACTTGAGCGAAATTATCTGACTTTATGTCAAAATATGCTTGCTCGTCATTTCCGCTAACCGGAATAAGACGAGTAATTATCAATAAAAAAAATATCGCAAATTTCTTCATAACTTTTAATTTTGGATTTTCATTATCTGTTTTTTGCTGGTTGATCAGGGCGTTTTACTCGAAACTGATGATCTGACATTGGATATCACAGGGTCAAGGTCATCAATTGTCACGATGCCACTGCCCGTAATATTTTCATTTGTGTATCCCTGAATGGAGGATCTGGCACTTTCAATAACAGGGTCAAGATCATCAATGTTAATTTGGCCATCCTGATTTACATCCCCTGCATAGAGTCCAAACACTTCGGTTCCCAGCTCTCGCATATTCTCGCCATAAGCCTTGTTAGCTGCTGTGGTAAAGTCATACTCCAAATTGAAGCTGGTGAAAGATAAGGGGTCCATGCTGACAGTTTCCAGGTGGTTGCGGTGCTTTACCGTGATATAATAATAATCGGTAAGCTCACCCGGGATATTTAGCGAGGCGGTGCCGTCTTTCATCAACTCAACGTCTTCGAAAACCTTAACCGGGATACCATAGTTGCCTGGCTCGTGAAGTTCGACAGTGATAAGATCCACAATATCTCCGGCGAATTTTTCAAAGGTTTCCCCCGCGTCCGGGTCATAATCCCTTACTTTGTTCATTTCACCTGTCACTGTATTAAAAAAGCCTTGAAGGAAAACCTTTATCTCGAGGTTCAGACCGCTGCTGATGCTGCCATCAATTAAGTTTACATCAACAGGCATAAGGTCGAAGTCTGATACTTCGCTGTTAACCTGATCGAAGGTCAGTTCGGTGCTGCCTCCTGTAAAGGAAAACTTCAGGTCAAAAAGCTTTCCACCATTCTCTACAGACAAACCTTCTTGATCGGTGCCTGAAAGGTTCCAGTCGATGGTAACCTTATCTCTTTGGGTTTCACTGACCATGAAGTTTTCATCATCTATATCTTCGATGATATTTTCGATGCTTTCAAGGGAGACCGCAGAGGAGTTGTAGTGAATAATAAATGTAAATGCGCCTATATTTTCGAATTCCTCAACGGTTACAGGAACATATACATCTCCGGGTTGTGTGACCTTGTCTTCAATAATTACGGACATTGGAAATGGGTCTTCCACGCTAACCTTCCCGTTGTGGTATTTGGTAAAAAGTTCATTATTGCCTGTATCGGTGAATGAACTTTCCGCAGAGTCAAAAACAATGTCAGACATGCCATCGGAAAACTGGTAACGGATTTCAAACAAAATAGCGTCATCATCAAGGCTTATATCATTAACCGTATACCAATTCAGGGCCAGCGTGTTATCGTCGAGATTGAAATCAAGGGCATCTTCAATACCTGGATTAATATTTTTCAATTCAATAAACTCGAGCACACCCGGGTCGAATCCTATATGCAGGTCAAATGCACTGATGTTGTTAAAGTTTTCGACCGTAATGGGCACATCAACCTGGCTTCCTGCATCTTCAATCAAA
>PUNP01000889.1 GCA_003551785.1 Candidatus Brocadiaceae bacterium
CCGTGGAAGAAATGGCTGCCGGCCCGGTACGGTGATCAGGACAGTCACGCCAACAGCCTTTGATTTCTGATATTTATGATTTTGAGCATGGTCATTTATTTGGAACTTGTCATTTTATATTTTGAATTTAGTCCCATATCCATAGCAACCTGAAAATAAAAAATTCCCAAAGCGACAAAAAAATGTTAGATTGACTTAGTTAAGCGCCTAACCCGCTTTTCTCACAAAGTGCCGTCTGTTACAATCATTTACCACTGTGGTAAAACGATTTACCGTTAATTATTCATTTAACCTCTTATACTAAAGCCGTTTATACTAATACATGCCGTGACTTTGTGAGAAATGCGGGCTAAGCTATTGAGCTACAATAGGACCTGGTTTTATTAAACGGCTTTTATCTGTATAGCGAAAAAGTTTTCGCCAAGCTTTTTCACACAAAAGTATAGCATTTATTGCACGATTTTACAACCAGAAATCATCAAACAGACTCATTCAATTAGCTCCGTTTTGAGCAGCCTCCAACCTTTTCAGGTACCGCAATGCGATTTCATTTTCAGGTTCCACCTCCAAAACTTTCCTATACCATTCAATCGCTTTACCATGCTTTTCCCTGATTCTGTACATATGCGCAACAGACAACCGTATCCTGACACGCTTCCGCTGATCACCTTCATCATCAATAAGTTCTTCTGCTTTAAGGATAAAATTTTCAACGAACTCATATTTTTCAGGCAAGTGGTATCGGGCTAAAGAACTGATAGTCATCGCAGCATCAAAGAAATACTTAGCACTTTCCGGATTGGCTGCACGTCCTTTATGCAGCAGTTCGATTGCCTTTTCAACGCCCCCCTCACCATCCGGCATTTTATCAGGGTTCTTTTTCCACGTTACCCATTTGGACCACCACAACCAAGCTGCGTCTGCGTATTGTGAATAATTCATGGGATAGAGTTCAATGCGGCGCTCGAGGAATGCGATAATTCCGTTATAACTCCCGGGAGGGGAATCCAACTGCTGATTATGCCACAAGTAATCGGAGAGCACATCAATCACGCTCACGCTCACAAGTGCCTCCAGATTCTCCAGCCCCCACAGCATCGCTTTTTCCCTGTCAGCAAATATTTCGAAACCATCCCCGGTAATCAACTTGAAATCTGCTGTCTGATGTCGATATAAAGGATTACCACCTTCTCTGTCGTAAGCATATTCGGTAGCGATAAGTGGATGCACCGCTATAGTTCTGCCTTCATCCACCTCTGACGTTTCGCAAAAAAGAAGGTAGGAAATCTCTCGTCGTATCGGCCCTTCAGCACCAACAAGTTTCAATGTCACATATTTATCATCATCCTGGGAGGTTAGAAATGTAATTTCCCAATCCTCCTCTATCCCAAATCGACCTTTATCCGTATAATCCAGTATCTCGCCGTCATGTGACTGCAAGGTTAAATATCCCATTCGTAATTCAGGAGTGACAAACTCCAGGACTTCGCATGTGTCACTCAGGCAGCTAATATGTTCACTATCATTGCCATTGACCACTTCGGCGGCATTTGCATGCCGCAAAGGCAGCGAATCTGAGAAGTTATGGCTGAAAACAAAGAGTGATAAAACGGCCAGAATAACCTTCACTTCCCATTGTAGCAAACTTAGCATAATCTGCATACCGGATACCTCTAATGCAAAAGGAATAAATCTAGGGGCGTGGCCGAAAAGCGCACAATTGCCAAAACGCATCGATCTACCGCGCCCTTTCAGGGCGCAAAAATACGTGTGAATCATCCCCTCGGGTTGAAACCCGAGGCTACCAAACTTTGCCCCATTCGGGGCAAGGCCGCTGTTTTCGCCCCAGCGGGGCGAGGTTAGGTAGCCCCTGGTTTTAACCAGGGATAATAAATGATGAAAAGATAAATGCGCCCCGGCTAGGGGCGCGGTTGCTCTTGAAATAGCGGCATTTGCTAATTATTGCTTTTTCGGCCAAGTCCCTTGCAGTAATTCTCCATAGTTCAATGAGGACCTACTAATGTTACATCATTCCGGAAACACTGTCAAGCATAAAACCCGTGAAATATCACTAATTGTAAATATTCAGTTAACATCTTCATTCTGCATCATAAGCATTTGTAGTATCACAACCCAAGAAACAAATTTAGCTGATTTTTTGCCTATCCATTTGCATTGCGTGCAAAAACTTGGTACATTCATGAGTAAGTCTTCACTAAGACTGTTTTCCTGTATATAAGTGAAGGGAATGAGAAGCTTGGCTGATGCAGACAGCCCTTGCTCATGCAGATGATCAATCCAGTGATTGGATCGGAGTCATTTTTTCAGAGAGCCGACAGAGATGTCTCGTTTATATCGCATTCTAATGTTAGCTTCGCTTTTTCTCCTTGCCATGGGGACGGCTGCAGGCCGCGCCCATGCCGACTCGCCCGGTATGTCGTTGATCACCCTCTCCGACGACGGTAAACATTTTATCAAGAAGAACACCGGCGAGCGCTTCAATCCCTAGGGGTTTTAACTACGTTCACAGGCGGGATCTCGATGACGCCCTCGTCGACGACTACTGGCACGAACATTGGGATATAGTCGTCGATGATTTTCACAAAATGAAGTCTCTTGGCGCCAACGCCGTCCGCATTCATCTCCAGTTTGGCCGGTTCATGAAAACCCCTGTCCAACCGAACCAGGATAACCTCGACCAGCTCGTTCGTCTGATTAAACTGGCAGAAGAGGTCGGGCTCTACATCAATCTTACCGGTCTCGGCTGCTACCACCCGGAGGATGTACCTGACTGGTACGACGCGATGAGCGAACGGGAACGGTGGGCTGCCCAGGCGCGATTCTGGGAAGCCGTTGCAGCCGTCTGCGCCGACAGCCCCGCCGTCTTTTGCTATAATCTCATGAACGAACCGGTAGTGCCTGGCGGTGATCGTCCGCGAGATGACTGGCTCGGCCCGGGCTTCGCCGATACGGGCAAGCATTTTGTACAGTTCATAACCCTTGACCGCGCCGGCCGTGACCGTCCGGAAATTGCCCGAGCCTGGATTCGCAATCTCACCGACGCCATTCGCAAGCACGATAAACGCCGACTCATTACCGTAGGCCTCGTCCACTGGAGTCTTGATCGCCCCGGACTATCTTCAGGTTTCATCCCTGACCGTATTGCCGACGATCTGGACTTCATCGCCATCCATCTCTACCCCGAAAGTGGACAGATCGACGAAGCGATCAAAATACTCGAAGGCTTCGCCGTCGGCAAACCCTTGATCATTGAGGAGATTTACCCGCTCCGCGGAGGGCTGGATACGCTCAACGAGTTCCTTCAGCTTTCCCGCGAAACCACCATCGGATGGTTCAGCTTCTTCTGGGGCCGTGCACCTGATGATATCGACCAGCCACGGACCATTGGTGAGGCCATTAAGCGGCAATGGCTCCAATACTGGCGCAATCAAACCCCCAATTTCGCCCAGCCGTAATTTTTTTCTTAACAAGGAGGCTCTTTTTCAAAGACGCCAGAACCTTTTTACCGAACTCAACAATTATTATAACAAGGAGATAAATTGGATTTTCAGGTGCGGACGGAAGCCGTCCGTGATACTAACACGGCCTTGCAGACTATAGACGTAAGCGCATGTCTTATAATGATTTTGCACGAATACAAGGCAGGTTCCGATACGGAGTTCAATGAGGACTTAGCAATGAATACGCTCCTCTATTGGGCCATTATCTCGATGCCACTGATAACGGGAAGATATTTGCTGCCCTCATTAAACCGCCAATGATGGACTAAGCCGTCCTTAAGATATGAATTGCTGTAGAGCATTTCGCGCTCTTTTTCGTTGAGCGGCCGGTCGTACAGTGCAACATCCCGCATTTTTCCCACCATCGAATCAGCAGCCCCATTACGGCGGTTGCGTGCACCAAAATATAACGGGGGGGCAACCTTGTCACCTTCAAAATCATAAGTGCCTTCGGCCACCAATTTCTGATCAACGTAAAGCTCCACTTCACCATCATCAAAATTCAAAATAACGGGAAACCATTTCCCGATCGGAAAGGATACTCTACCGTAATAAGAATCTCCAACTCCCCATCCATATCGGGAACTGATATACAACCTTTCATTACCTCCAGAACTGCCGCCATGTGAACCGAGTATAAAGCTACCGTCATCCGTCCAACCCCAGGCAACAAGAGCACCACCACCGGAAATATCGACAGGCTGCTTTGTCTCAACATAATCTCCCTCCCCTCCGAAATCCAGCCCCGATTTGCTAACATCACCTCCGGGACATTGTTGAGCAGCCGCACGTCGCCAAAGCATAGAGCGATCCATTTCAACACTGACGAGAATTGAAGGTAAAGATACGCCACGGATCCGCGGATAGGGTAGCCACAGCAGACCGTCGCCCGAGCGACGCACGCCCGGGGCACCGAAGTTTATGCCTACACGTCTCACATTCCCCGGCTCCGGATCAGAAAAAATGCGGATAAGCAGCCGCCACTATATAGTCACCCCACACGCGAATACCCCCCCAGCGCCGCTGTTTCTCCCATTCCCCATCCTCATTTTCCTCCCCATCCCTGTCTCCCTCCCAACGGATGCGCCACGCATAGGAGCTCTCACCCCCTCCGGCCAGTTCACGAAGACGGTCATAACCCGGGAGAGAAAACTCCGCGACACGCTCGCCCGTGGCCGAATCAAGACGAACGCACAGGTCCTCGTGCAGTACATACACCG
>PUNP01000908.1 GCA_003551785.1 Candidatus Brocadiaceae bacterium
CCCTAGAGAGGTAGGTGTAGATGAAGAACTTCTCGACAAAGACTGATTTATTACCTCACCAAGTAGATGCAGCAAACAAGCTGTTACCACCTCGTGTCGGCGGCCTGTTTGCCGACATGGGCACCGGCAAGACTCGGATGGTCCTAGAACTCATCTACCGACGTCAGCGAAAGATCGACAAGGTTGTGTATTTCTGCCCGGTTTCCCTCAAGCAGACGGTTTGGAGAGAGCTGGTCAAGCATACCGACGTTGGTAGCTCAGATATATATATCTTTGACGACAAAACCGACGAGCGCAGTTTACGAGAAGCGCCTTGGTATATCGTAGGCATAGAGTCGATGAGTTCCAGCAGCCGCGTGGTGTGCGCCGTCAATAAGATCATCACCCAGAGCACCTATGTAGTGCTAGATGAGTCTAGCTACATTAAGGGGCATCAAGCTCTGCGCACACAGAGATTGACTCACCTGTGTCGGGAGACACGATATCGTGCCATCCTTACAGGTACACCGATCAGCCAAGGAGTCGTGGACCTTTACGCGCAGATGAAGTTTCTTTCTCCTAAAATATTGGGATACAACTCATTTTACTCGTTCGCGGCCAACCACCTGGAGTACAGCGACAAGTTCCCAGGACGGATCGTGAAGAGCCACAACCTTAAATACATCGCAGCCAAGATTAAGCCGTACGTGTACCAAGTGACGAAAGAGGAGTGCCTCGATCTACCAGACAAGCTTTACTCGACAAGGTATTTCGACTTGTCCCAAGAGCAGCGGGATTGGTATCAGAGGATCAAAGACGAAGCTCTTGACCTGCTCGATAGCTACGATGAGTATAGCGATTATCTAACTTCTATAGCGATATTCCGGATGTTCACAGCCTTGCAGCAGGTGACGTCAGGCTTTGTTAGCTGGCGTGGATACCATAAAGAGATAAGCAACCCGAGAGCAGACCGCCTGGTGGACGTCGTGTGTAGCCTTCCGGATAATGAGCGGGTGCTGATATTTGGCAAATTCCAACACGATATTGAGCAAATACGAGAGGCTCTCAGCGAGAGATTTGGGGAGGAGTCGGTATCATGGTTTGACGGTCGCAAAACCGAAAAGCAACGGGAGGAGGCAGTGGAACAGTTTAAGAAATGTGCTCGGTTCTTAGTGGTGACACAAAGCACCGGCGGACACGGTTTTAATTTCCAGGAGCTGTCCCGCTATACCGTATTCTATAACAACGGATTCAAGTATGCGGAGAGAATGCAGTCGGAGGGCAGGATACATCGCATAGGCCAAGAACAACGACCGACATACATCAGTCTATACTCCGACAGCGGTATCGACGAGCGGATCGAACACGCTCTATATCGCAAAGGTAACGCGGTGTCGGAGTTTAGGCAGGAAGTGGAAAAGGTGAAAAAAGATAAACTGAAGGAGTTGATTAAGGCACTATGATACGTATAGGTTTGAGCCGAGACGAGAAGCTGGCTGTCGTTAAAGAGTACCTTGCTTCGCATGGCATTAAAGACGTAGTGGTACTCTACTCTAGCAAACACAAGACCGATTACGAAATTAGCATCAAGCACGAGTATGTCGAGTGGAAGGACATCATCGAGTACCCGTACTTCTACCGACTGCTTGAGGAGATAGACAACGACTGTCTAATCATCGTCGACGAGATGATGCGCACGCAGAATCGCAGCGAGCTTACGTACAACTGTGCTCACCATTATCTTAACCAGACGGAACACAAGATCATCTTTGAGTACTTCCCTTTCATTGAGGACAAGAACGACTTCATGATCCTCCTCGACTTCCAGGACAAGGGCAAGTATAAAGGCAAGAGTTTTTCGTTCGACTTCTTAGCCGGCGAAGATGTGAGCATAAAGCACAACCGGATAGGTTTTTCGCTTAAGCATGTTCTGATCGACGACGACATCAAGAGCGAGTACGAAGAAGAGAAGGAGCGACTCTTTGAGAATCTAGGGAGAAAGGATCCGGACACCATCCCTAGGAATCTGCACGTATTCGTAGGCAAATTCAAGAAGCCTCACATCGACCCGGCCGCCGAGTATGTAGCACGGAATAGCAGGTTTAACCTAAAGAACGTCTGCACCTACCAACATGCACCGAATGAACCGAAGACGGTGTTGGATTTCCACTACCGCCGCCTAGACTTCAATGACTACCTAAAGCGCACCTGCAGCGACAAGGTTGTGTTCGTATCAACTGGACTTCCAGTGGATTCCTACTACGCACAGGAGTTCGTTAACTGGCTAGGGAGGGTGAAGCGGTTTGCTGAAGCAAGTGTACCAGAATGAGTACGTTGTCGACGCCGCCAAGAGGCGAATTGGATACATTTTCGATGAGTTCGAGAACATTGTTGTGAGCATAAGCGGAGGCAAGGATAGTACCGTGCTGGCTCACTTGTGCCTGCTGGAGGCTCGCAGGCGCAGTCGGAAAATAGGACTGTTCTTCTTGGATGAAGAGGTGGTCTATGATAGCACGATACAGCAGATAGAGTATCTGATGAGTCTATATCCCGATAACACGATACGGCTATGGCTCCAGATGGAGTTTAACCTTACCAACGCTACGAGCCACAAAGATGCCTACCTCCGCTGTTGGGAGCGCGGCAAGCACAAGGTTTGGATGCGGCCACGAGATCCGATGTCGATCCACTTCGCACCATGGCCTAAGGCCGAAGAGGTGATTCTCAACAAAGACATTGGACTTGACTTCTATGCTGTGTTGACGAATTTTCAGAACAACCGCCCCGACACAGCGTTCGTCGTTGGTCTCCGGGCAACCGAGAGCATGAATAGGTGGCGGGCGGTTTCCAAGAATCCGGGGTACAAGGATTGCTTTTGGTGTACCAAACTTAAGCACGGCAGCGCATCGTTCTATCCGCTGTACGACTGGAACTTCCATGATGTGTGGAAGTACATCTACGACGAAAAGCTGCGTTACAGTAAGATATACGACTACATGTGGAAGAAAGGGCTAGGGCGCAACGAGATCCGGGTATCCAGTCTTATTCACGAGAAATCGTTCAAGGCTCTGGTGGACCTTCCCGAGTTTGAGCCAAAGACGTATGATAGGCTGCTAAAACGTATTGACGGAATTAGCATAGGCAACCTGTATGGGAAGGAATCAGCCATGCTCCGGGCGAGGAAACTTCCCAAGAATTACAAGAATTGGATGCAGTATCGGGACTTCTTGCTCGCCACGCATCCAGATGAAAATAAGAAGGTGATATTTGAGAAGCGTTTCGGCCGCCACCTTAACAACGACTATGTGGCCAGACAGCAATGCCGCCAGCTGATCCTAAATGACTATGAGAACAATCTGCCGGTAGACAACAAGCCCGACCCAAGAATCGAGACAATCAATAAATGGAGGGCGATACTGTGATATTGAAGAGCAAGAAAGGCAGCATACCGTTACCGTGTATGGATGTGAAGCTTGTGCCGGCGACCCAGGTAGTCGCCAACAACTACAACCCTAACAACGTAGCCAAGAACAATATGGAACTGCTACAGCAATCCATACTGGACAACGGATTCTGCTTCCCGATTGTAACTATCTACGACAGCGACACCGATGAGTACATCATCATCGATGGGTTCCATCGATATACTATACTGGCTGACTACCTGGGGTGTAGCGAGATACCGGTAGTGGTGCTGGGTCACGATATCAAGCAGCGAATGGCCGCCACCATACAATTTAATAGGGCCCGCGGGGTGCACCAAGTGGAGCTGATGGGCGACCTGGTACAAGCTCTGGTGCAACAAGGCATGGATGACGAGGAGATATCCAAGCATCTGGGTATGGAGCTTGAGGAGGTATACCGTCTCAAGCAGATAACAGGCATCGCTGAGCTGTTCAAAAACCAAGTGTACTCCAAGGCATGGGAGATGGTGGAGGTGCAGGAGAATGGCTAAATGGGAATACGGAGGAGCGTATGGAAGGTATCCGATTGGACCAGCTGGATTCACCTACCCTGACGGGAGTCAGATAGCAGTTCACAACATATTCGACACACTACCAGAGTTCATGTTGCAAGCGGATCTCGTCTTTGTAGACCCACCGTGGAACCTGGGAAACCTGAACACGTTCTACACCAAAGCCGAAAGAAATGACCACCTATCGGAGTTTGAAATGTTCTACCTTCGGCTGTTTGAATGCATTGACCAGATAGAACCGAAGACGCTGTACATCGAGATGGGCAAAGAGTACCTAGGAGAGTTCTTGATGTTGTGCAAAGAACGGTACAGATGGGTGACTTTCTACAATAGCACTTACTACCGCAAGCGGGATAACCTATGCTACATTATCCGAGCCAGCAGCAAACGGAAGAAAATACCTTTAGACTATCTGGACGAAGAAGAAGCCATCAAGTGGATTTGTGAGAATGAAGATTACGCGTGCATAGGCGATCTATGCATGGGCACGGGCCTAGTGGGTTGGTATGCATACATGGCTGGCAAGAAGTTTGTTGGTACCGAGCTAAATCACAAACGGCTAGCGGTATTAGTAGAGAGAATCGCAAAGGAGGAAGCGAAATCTTGAGACGCAAACAAATCACAGGTCTGGCTTCATTGTTTACGGACAAAGAGTTTTCCCGAGCGTGGGAATAGGGGGGATGGCATGAGCAAATACGTGGCAACTAACGTCACGCTAACCAAGGAGCAGCTAGAATGGTTACAGCGTCATGTGATGGAGCGCAAGCTAAAAGGCAATAAAGGG
>PUNP01000923.1 GCA_003551785.1 Candidatus Brocadiaceae bacterium
AGCCCGGTCTTCACGATGATGTTGTGCACCGTGTAGAAAAGCCCGGCGGCCACCGCGAGCGGGGTGAAGACCGCGAGTCCGAAGACCATATAGCCGACCTGGCTCACGATGTGGAAGGAGAGGATGTCTCGGATCCCGCTCCGTCCGAGGGCGCCCAGCACGCCGATCAGCATGGTTGCCGCGCCCACCACCACCAGAACCGCCTGGATCACGCCCACCTCCCCCCCGGTGATGAGCGGCACCGAGCGGAAGAGGGTGTAGACGCCCACCTTGGAGAGGAGGCTCGCGAAGAGCGCGTTGACCGCGATCGGCGCGATGGGATACGCATCCGGCAGCCAGAAGAAGAGCGGCAGGAGCGCCGCCTTGGTGGCGAAGACGAGCAGGATGAGCCCCACCCCCGCCCAGAATGCCGCCGGCAGCTCCTGCGTCTGAATGGCGAGGGAGACCTCGGCCATGTTCACCGTTCCCACCGTGCCGTACACCGCCCCGATCCCGCCGAGGAGGAGAGTGCTCCCCACGAGGTTCACCAGGACATAGGGGAAGGTGAGGTTCAGCTGGCGCGGCCGCGCTCCGAGCGAGATCATCGCGAATGACGCGAGGAGCATGATCTCGAAGAAGACGAAGAGATTGAAGAAATCCCCCGTCAGGAACGAGCCGCATACCCCGGCCAGCAGGAGGTGATGGAGCGGGTGGAAATAGTTCCGAACCCCATCTCCCTCGTCGAAGGTCCCCTCGCTGTAGATGAGAACCAGCAGCGAGGTGATCAGGGCAAAGAAGACCATCACCGCGGAGAGGCCATCCGCCACCCAGGTGATACCGACGCTCGGCGCCCAGTTGCCGAGGGTGAGGACGAGCACCTCGCCAGCCAGCGTCGGCACGAGCAGCCCCACGGCCGAGGCCACGAGGAGCAGGTGGCTCACGATGGAGACGATCCTCTGCGTGCCGGGCCGGTGGTTGAGGGCGAGCAGCACCACCGCTGTCATCAGCGAGATGAGGACTGGAGCGGCGACCAGGTTCATCATGTCCAGTCGCGCTCCTGAAGATCGTCCGTCCCCATCTCCTCGTTGGCACGGCTGGCCATGGCCAGCAGGAAGGCGGCGACGCCAAGCCCGATCACGATCGCTGTCAGGATGAAGGCCTGCGGCAGCGGGTCGGCGACCGGCATCTCCTCGATGCCGTCCACGATGAGCGGGGGAACCGCGTTCTCGGGTACTCCGGACGACGTGAGGAACATCAGGTTCACCGCGTTGGAAAGGACGATGAACCCGATGGCGATGCGCTGCGTGTTGCGCGAGAGCATCAGGTAGACGGCCGCCGCGAAGAGGATGGCCGTCAGCATGGCGGCGAGTCCGATCACGGCGTCTCCTCCTCCCCTCCGGCGAAGACCCCGATGGCCACCGTGGTGGAGGCGATCACAGCCAGGTAGACGCCGATGTCGAAGATCAGCGTGGTCGAGAGGTGGACGTACCCGTCACCCGGCAGCGGCATGTGCCAGTGGTAGTTGGTCAGGAACGGGTCCCCGGCGGCGACCGCGATCAGTCCGGCCAGCACGGCGAGCCCGAGCCCGATAACCAGGAATGCGGTGAGGATCCGGCCCAGCCGCCGCACCGTGTGCGCGACGCCGAAGGCGAGCCCCTCGATGATGATGGCCGCGGTGGTCACCAGCCCGGCGATGAATCCGCCGCCCGGCTCGTTGTGACCGCGCAGCAGCATGTAGATGGCGAAGAGCACGGTGACCGGGAGGAGAGCCCTCGCAGCGGCCAACAGAATGTAGGATCTCATCGCTTCACCTCCTCGGCCTCGGGCCCGGCCGGCCGATGACGACGCCCGCGGAAGAGGGCGTACGCGCCGAACGCGGCAATCCCGAGCACGAAAATCTCCCCGAGGGTGTCCATCCCCCGGAAGTCGACCAGGATCACGTTCACCACGTTACGGCCCTCCGCGATCGGGAGCGCCAGGCGGATCTGCTCGTACCCGGCCCGCTCCGCCACATGGTAGGAGCCCGCCGCCCAGGCGAGGGCCCCCATGGTCAGGCCGACCACCACGGCGACGACGCCGTGGACCACCCGCCGGCGGACGCTGCGGATATCGTCGCCGAGCTCGGGCATCCGCCGGAAGATGAGGAGCAGGAGGATCACCGAGACCGTCTCCACCAGGAGCTGGGTGAGCGCAAGGTCGGGGGCACGGAAGAAGACGTAGAAGACGGCCATGCCGTAGCCGACCACCGCCATCATCACCGCCTTCGGGATCCGCTTCCGGAGCGTCACCGTGAAGACCGCCGCGATGGCGACGACCAGCGCGGGGAACCAGGCGAACTCGGGGTTCGGCCCCCACACCAGTCCGTGGTCGAAGAGCGTCCTGCCGGAGAAGGCGACGCCTCCGATGACCACGGCGATGGCGACGAGGAGGATGATGCTCCCGTAGCGCGGGTGCCCCCCGAGCTGCAGCATGCGGGAGAGCGAGGACGCATGCGCCAGCGTTCCCGACACGAGCCCCTCCCCGCCGCGTTGCACGCTCGGGAGCTTGGAAAGGAACGGGGTGGCGGCGATTGCCCGCCAGTGGCGGTAGCCGAAGTAGCCTGCAACCAGCATGGCCAGGGTGATGACGAGCTTCACGTCCAGATACTGCCAGAACGCCACACCCTGCCAGGTGGTGCCTGGCTCGACCACCTGCCCGAGGTACCAGGCGGGGATCACGCCGCCCACGACCTGGGGAAGGAGGAGGAGGGCGGGCACCACGAGGAGCCAGATCGAAATCTTGTGGCGCGGGTAGCCGCGGCCCGTGGGGGGCTCCTCGCTGCCGAAGACGACGCCGGCCCAGAGCTTCAGCGCGTAGATCACGGCCAGCGTGCTGGCCAGCACCGTGATCACCAGCGCCAGCGTCAGCCCCTCGATGGGCCCCTCGGCCACAGCGTAGAAGAAGGTGTCCTTCGCCATGAAGCCGAGCAGGAAGGGCATGCCGATCATGGCGAAGGCGCCGATCCCGATGAGGGTGGCGCCCAACTTCTCGCGGCCGATCCATCGCTCCTTCTCGAGGATGGCGAGGTCCCGCGAGCCCATCGCCTTCTCCATCCACCCGATCAGGAGGAAGAGGGATGACTTGTAGAGAGCATGGTTGAGGATGTTGACCAGCTCCCCCTCCAGGCCGACGCGCGCGTAGAAGCCGTACAGCGCGGTGAGGACCCCGAGGTAGGCGACCGTGCTGTGCGCGAGGAGCTGCTTGAGATCGCTGGACTTGACCGCGTTCCATCCCGCCACAAGGAAGGTGATCAGCCCGATGGTGGCGAGCGTGGGGAGCCAGATGGCCGCCTCCGAGAAGATCGGGAACATCCTGCCCAGCAGGAAGACGCCCGCCTTGACCATGGTGGCCGAGTGCAGGTAGGCGCTGATCGGCGCCGGCGCGGCCATTGCCCCCGGCAGCCAGAAGTGGAAGGGGAACTGCGCGCTCTTGGTGAACGCGCCGAGGAAGATCAGGATGAGCGGGATCGTGTGCCGCGGGTCGGCCACGATCTCCCCGGACATCGCGTACAGCTCCGTCAGGTTGTACGTCCCGGCCAGCTGCCCCAGGAGGACGATGCCGACGAGCAGCGCAAGCCCGCCCACCCCCGTTACCAGGAACGCCTGCAATGCGCCCTTCCGCCCCTCCTCCTTGCCGAAGTCGATCCCGATCAGGAGGAACGAGGTGATGGTCGTCAGCTCCCAGAAGATGAAGAGGAGAAGGAGGCTGTCGGCGAGGACGATGCCGAGCATCGACCCCATGAAGGAGAGGAGGAGGAACCAGAACCACCCGGTGGCGTCCTCCTTGAGGTAGTAGCGGGAGTACTGGACGATTCCGAGGCCGATGATGCCGATCAGCATCACGAAGAAGGCCCCGAGCCGGTTGACGAAGAGGTCGGCCGTGAGGCCGAGATCCGGGAACCAGGAGAGCGGGACGAGGATCTCTCCGCCGCCGCCGACCTCCATCCAGAGCGGGAGCCCGAGGGCGATCACCGTGGCCGGCGCGAGCAGCGCGAGCCAGCCGTTCCAGGGCCGCGGAATGACGAGCGCCAGCCCTCCGATCAGGAAGGGGATCCCGATGATGACGGCCAGAGTCAGCAGCATCTACTTCGGATCAGTCCAGCGGGGCGCGACGCGCCCATCGATCATGACGTGGGGGAGCCACCCAGAGGCGGCTCCCCCACGATCGAACGGAGGCAAGATTCTACGGTGCGGTGGCGCGCCATGCAAGAAACGCGGCCGGCCGGCTGCCCGACAGAGGGGACGATGGGGTCAGCCGCGGTCCGGCGAACCCTTATCCGCGGAGAGCGTGAGCAGGACGGCGCTGTCCTCGGTGGCGGTGATGTCGTGCGCATCCCCGGGCCCGAAGAGGAGCACCTCGCCACCATTGAGCTCTTGGTCCTCACCGTCGGCCCGGTAGGTAAGGTGGCCGTTGAGGAGATGGATCGTCATCGGGCTGTGCGCCTGGTGGACACCGATGACGTTGTCGGTGGCCATGGCCGTGAGGACCACGCGCAGGCCGCCCGATTTGGCGAGGGTGCGGCCAGCCCTCCCACTTCGCTTGTACGCCTCTTCGCTCCGGAGCTCCGCGATCTGGGAGTCCAGGTCGAAGGTGAGCATCGGACCGGTCAGGGATCGGCTGAGGGATGACATCGCAAACGCTCCGGGTGCGGGTTAGGGTCGCTCGAAACCTGCAAGTGTGAGACCGATCATGCCATCCGACAGGCTCGATCGCAGA
>PUNP01000886.1 GCA_003551785.1 Candidatus Brocadiaceae bacterium
CTGACCCCTTTGAACCCTTTGTGATCCCTTTGTGACCCCTTTGAACCCTTTGACACATTTATGTCCCGTTTGAATTCTTAAGTGTATAAAATGTTCCTTTACCGGTAGTTCCTATCTGTTCTAATAATTCTTGATCTACTAAACAGGACATATCTCTACTGGCAGTTGCTTTGCTTACGCTGTTTATATTCTGGTATTCCTTATTCGTAATCTTTCCGTTTTCTTTCGCATACAAAATCGCTTTAATCTGCCTTTCATTTAAACCCAGTCTTTTCAGATTCTCTTCGTTATATATGTCTTTGAAGAAATATACGGCCAGACCGCCGCTCTCTTCGCTAAATACCGGTTCAGGCAAGCCTTTTTTTACACAGAGGTCCACTATTCTTTTCGTGCCCGAGCCCCACTTTTCAATTAACCCGGCGTAATAAAAAGCGTAAGCCAGCAATTTGTTGCGTGGAATTGACTCGTGATCCTGTTTTAGCGCTTCAACAGGTATTTCCGCCGGCAATTTCCCGGAGTTCCATATTTTCATCTTATCATCATATACTCTTATCTGAATATCGGCGGTACTGAGATAGTCCCGATGGATTAAGGCGTTTATCACGGCTTCACGTATGGCTTCGAGCGGGTAATCCCAAACATCCTCTCGTTCGATACCGTTTATTTCAAACTTTACGTCCATATGTTTTTTTATAGCTTCCAGCAACCTGTCAAACTGCGTGAAAAGATTTCCAAACGCTTCAACGGTATCAAGTATGTCAACATCCGTCTTGAACCGCCCAACCCGGGCGCCTGCACTGATTATGTACTTTTGAGGTCGATCGCCAAACAACAAAACGGCCGCGTTGGAAAGTCTCCCCTCCACGATCAAATCCATGTTTTTTAGCGTCTTTTCCACATCGTCTTCATGCGATATTTCCGGCAACCTGTCTTTGGCAAGCTTGACAAACCGCTCAAAAGTAGCGGGCTCGATCGTGTCGATTTCCGCATTTGAGGGCAAAGAATCCCAGCTTTTGCCGGATCTTGCCAGCAAAAATCTTGTGAGTTCCGTCCCGGAAACCTCCTGCACCGTGGATCCGGCCCTCAGGTAGAATCTTCCGCGATAGGGAACAGGATGTATGACGGGATTGATCTTTATCTCGATGAACTCTCTGTCATTCTCTTTTTCCAGGTTGACACTGGGAATAACGCCCAGCCTGCTCTTGATTTTATTCGGAATATCTTCCATCTTCTTTCGGATATTCTTCACCGGTATGGGCCTGCCTTGATCGTCTTTGCCAATGACAAGTGTTCCACCCTCCGAATTGGCAAATGCGGCGACAACCTTCAGATATTTATCATCCCAGTTGGATTTGAACTCGATATTCTGTGTCTCGTTTTTATTCATCGGTTTTTTTCAGTTATCGATATTTCAAAACCGGGGAGAGGAGGGTATGTTACTTACATAAATACAGCGATAGTATGACTTCTCTTTTCCCCGATCCTGCTTTTCTCTCCCCGGCATAGTGGCTTTCAAGAAGTTGATCCGAAACAGTGGTCTTCAGCGCCGAAAACACTTTCAGAGGGTCGATCATATCCGCATTCAAGGATTTAATGGCTTTCAGTGCTTTTTTAGCCGTTTGCTTGGGAAGCGAGCCCTCCTCGATGCGGGTCAGAACCCTGCGCATGTAGTCTTCCTGGTCATCGGTCAGAGGACGGGTGTTTTTCAGGGTGGCTTTAAGAATCCGCTGGATTTCTGCGGCGCTGTCCCGTCCGCCTTTTTTCTTTACCGGTTGGGCTAACTCTTCGTTAGTAGCGTATTCAAAAGCTTGCTTGTTCTCATCAAGCAGGTCATATATTGCCGGCGGGATTTTCTCCTTTTTCTTGTCCCGGTCGCTCTTGAGCACGGCCGCCGCCGTCATGAAATCCAGCTCTCTAGGGTCCCGGCTTTCTGCGGCAAGGAAGAATTTTTCCACTTTCCCGCGGCGAAAATACGTCAGAAGCGAATCGGAGAGAGATGCTGCTGCCGGCGTTTCGCCGCCGTTTGCAGGCAGTTCTATATGATCAGCTTCACCGGCTTTCTTTCCGCTTCTGGCTTTCTTCGGAAGGCGCTTGATTTTCTCGAAAAGCTCGGGGTTCTCGTCGCGCACGTCCTCGATCTCGCGCAGATACTTCAGCTCGCTCTCTTCATCCCCGTTTTCTCCGTCGCCTGCGTATTTCGACAGAAGCCGGTCGAACAGTTCGTGGGAGTCTATGGGTTCACCTTCTGTGAGCAGCTCGGCATCGCCGCCGAGGAGAGTGAAGAATGCGTTGATCTTCGCCTCGGCGGCTTCCTTGAGCTTTATCTGATCGTTTGACTGCCTGGTGGGAAAGAAATTAAATGTGTGAATAACGTCAAAAGGAGTATCAACACGGTTTATCCGGCCCACGCGCTGCATCATGCGGGTCGGGTTCCAGGGGATGTCGTAGTTGACCACAACGTTCGCGCGGTGGAGGTTCACGCCTTCCGAGAGCACTTCGGTGGAGACCAGGATTCGGAAATCGTTCCTTTTGTTGCGGGCCCGGGCATCGAAATTATTAATCACCTTATCGCGCACGCTTTCGCTCGAATGTCCCGTGAAGAGCAACACTTTATCCGTGTACTGAAAGTCCAGGTTCTCGGCAAGATACTGCGCGGTCTCCCCGGATTCGGTAAAGATGACGATGTGATTGTCTTTAAGCGTGGGGTTTTCGGCGAGTTCATTTTTGAACTTGATCAGTTTCGGATCGCGGTCGATCTTCTCCCACAATTTCTTTATCTCAAGCAAAATGTCGCGGTCGTGCTCCAGGTCCCTCCGGAGCCCGGGCTCGAACTCATCGCTTTCGTACTTTTCCGCCTTCCCCTCATCTATCAGCTTCTGCACCGCCTCATCGTCGTCATCCTCAAGAAGCGCGAATACCTTGTTTATGTGGTCTTTGCTGAAATACACATGGCCTCTGTCATACTCGTTTATAAACATCTCGTAGGAGCTGAGGAACCGTGAGACGGTTTTCCGGAAGGCAAAGAAGCTGCTTTCCAATCTCTTGACCAGCAACACCTTCATGAAGCGGCCCAGGTTGCGCTGGGACTGTTTTTCAAGCTGATCCACCTTGCCTTTGTAATAGAGCATGGGCATGTATCTGGCATATCTGAGCCGGGTAGCCAGCAGCTTGATCGTTTCATTGAAGACGGCCTCTTCATTGTCATTGAACTCGTAGAACAGGGCCTGTGGTTTTTCAACTTCAGGGAATTTCAGACCGCGTTTTTCGATATCTTTCGGGAAATAATTCTCGATATCGCGCCTTGTCCTCCGCACCATGAGGTACTTGAGCACCTTATCCCTGATCTCACGTGCATTCGACTTAACCGTTTCCATGTACTTCTGCCTGTCTTGTTTCCTGTCGAGGTCCTTGAGCTTTTTCTCCAGCCCGTGGAAGAAAGACTCAAGATCAGGCAGGTTCGGGATTATGCTTTTTTTGGCGTTTTGGAACAGTTTCAGCATGCTGAGTATGTCTTTCGGCGTGTTGTTATATGGCGTGGCAGTGACCAGCACGACTCTTTTTCCGCGGCATATTTCCGCAAGCTGCTCGTAAGTTTTCGTGTCCTGGTTCCGGAAGCGATGGGCCTCGTCGATTATTACGTTATCGTATCTTTCCGTGCCGCTGGCTATGACCGCTTCGAGTTTACCAATGGACTCAAACTGCGCCGGCACCATGAAATCATAAAACACGTTTCGCCACGAGCCGGGGTTTGCTTTTTCAAGCAGCGCAGGCGGCGCGATAACGAGCGTGCGGCCGGGAATCTGATGCGCGAGCATGGCGGCCATGTAAGTCTTCCCCAGTCCGACCACATCGGCTATGAACACGCCGCCGTATTCCATGAGGATTTTCCTTGCATTCAGAACCGCCTGCTCCTGGTACTCGAACTTCTTAATCTCCGGGTGCATGTTATCGAATAGCAATTTGTCCGAGCGGCTCAGTTCCTCCTGGAAGTATTCGTACAGAAATTTCAGGTAAAGCTGGTACGGCGTTATACGGTCGTTAAGCCATGTTTTCGTGCGAATCGTCTCAACATACCGGTCGCTGACATCGACGCCGATGCGCCAGAGTTCTTCAAATTTATCTTTGGCAAATTCATAGTCCGGCCGATCTTTGAGCTCGACATTGAACTCGAGGTTTTCCTCCAGCCCGACTTTTGAAAAGTTGCTGGATCCGGTAATAACGCGCCCTCTGTCGGCGCCGCCTTCCTGGAAGGTCATAATGTACAGCTTGGCATGAATATTCCGGGAGGGATAAGCTTTTATTTCTAGTTTGCCGCTTTTTATCCATTCAATGAATTTGCGCACGCCGTCTTCGACACTACGATTGTCCGGTGATTCGGCCATCTCAGTGCGGACCATGCCGTCAATTTCATCTTTTGTTTCGGCATGGGAGAAAATGGAGCTTTGCCTTGCAGATTCTTTGTTTGCCTGTTCCATCATCTGGAAGGTTTGCCGGCTCGTTCCGATGCCGATAAGTATTCTTATCTTTTCAGTGGTTTTGAGTGCGGGATATAGGGAGTGAAAACCGCTGGAGTAAAAATACCCGACAAGACAGTCGAAAAAATCGGTGTTTTTTATCAGAACGTTAAATCGTTCCCTGAGAGTCTGGCCTTCCTGGTTTGTGATGAAAGAGAAATCAGTGTCCATTTCGCAACCAAAAGAGTTTTCAGAATTGCTTTCAAGAAAAA
>PUNP01000132.1 GCA_003551785.1 Candidatus Brocadiaceae bacterium
CGGCTTACGGATACCGCAGCAAAGGCGGGGACCCGTTCTTTGAAGACAGCGCCTTTTCCAACGAGATTGCGCTCTTCCGAGTGAGTAACGGGGCCGTTGTGCGGATAGCTGAATTGCGCGAGACGCCCGGGCGCCTGGGCAAAGACAGTGAAACTTTTCGTATCATGGGCACCCGCGGTTCGTTCACCGAAGACCGATGGTTCGAGATAGACCGTCCCGATCCTCAAAACATCGTTCTCGACGACCTGCCGCAGCCGAAAAGTACGGAACTGACGCCGAAAGAGATGTTCGACCCGCTTCCACAGCAGGTGCAGGACGCATTTAAGGCAGCAATGAACAGGGATGCAGATGAAGCTGATTTGCAGAATTTAGATTTCACACCGCAGGGACACGGCGGCTCTCATCCCTATCTGGTCCACGAATTCGTCGAAGCGGTTGCTCATGACCGGCAGCCGGCCATACATATCCGTATGGCCGTCCGTTTTATGGCGATGGGCGTCATGGCGCATCAGTCAGCACTAAAAAACGGTGAAACACTCAATGTGCCTGACTGGGGTGATTCTCCCGAAGGAGATTAGCTTTGAATCCATCTGGAGTTGCGGTATTCGATCATCATTGCCCTTTTAGGCCAAGTCATTAGTGGTCCTTTCCTGTTTTTTTCTGCCGGATTCGCTGATGAAATGCGTATTAGAATAATAAGCGAAATGAAGGTTTTTACGTAAAACGAAAGTGGAATATGGATGAGTTTCAATTATCTATCCTGAGATAAAAAATGCAAAATAAAGCCGGCATAAAATTTATGAGTTTTTTCTGGTTATTGGTTACTTTAGCCGCTGGAATAGCTTCTTTCACCGCTTATGGAGAAGGGGAAGAAAGTTTCGATTTCGTTATTGAAACGACCGATGAGCAAACAGAATATAAGTTTTTGGCTGATGATGCTGTAAATCTGCTTGTAATATGGGATGAAGAAAATTCCGCAACCTATAACGGGGATGTTCAGCCGACCCATGACTTTGGAGAAGCAGGCGAGTGGGTTATTAAAGTGCAGGGGGAAGCAAGCAGGATAGCTTTTAATACAGGATGGGAATGTGACTACGCACCAATGGTGACGGGTATCACTCCTGTTTCAAACGGCGTAACTGGAATTACAAGCACAAGAGAAATGTTTAGAGGTACTGATGCGGGGGACTTCTGGTATCCAGGTTTCCTGAAGGACATTTCAGGAAATGTTACGAATATGGCTGGGATGTTCAGCGGTGCAACGTTTTTCAACCAGGATATAGGCGACTGGGACACGTCAGCGGTTACTTCCATGGCGTCTATGTTCCGCGATGCCAAGTCCTTCAACCAGGACATAGGCGGCTGGTATACGTCGTCAGTCACGGGTATGAGCTCTATGTTCCGCGATGCGAAGGCCTTTAACCATGATATAGGTGGGTGGGATACTTCGGCGGTCACAGCCATGAGCTATATGTTCTACAATGCTGAGTCTTTCAACCATGATATAGGCGAGTGGGATACTTCAGCGGTTACGAATATGTCCTATATGTTCGGTGGTGCAGAGTCATTCAACCAGGATATAAGTGCCTGGGATATATCGGAGGTTACAAATATGAGGTGGATGTTCAGTGCAGCGGGACTTTCCACCCGCAATTACGACCGGCTGCTGATCTCCTGGGCCGGGCAGGATCTGCAGGACGATGTACCATTCCACGCTGGAAATTCACAATACAGCGAAGGGCTTCCGGAAGACATGCGGGGTTTTATTATAAATTCTTTCGGCTGGATTATAGACGACGACGGCTCGACCGGCCAGACGTTCAGCCCGGATCCGCCTGTGGCATTGCGACCCACCGATGTGACGGAAGATTCCTTTACCGCGAATTGGCAGCAGGTCTTCGCTGCCGAGTCCTACCGGCTGGATGTATCGGAAGATGAACATTTCACGGCGTATATCCTGGATGACAAGGACGTCGGCAACGTTTTGAACTATGCGGTAAACGGTCTGGTTCATGGCGGTACTTACTATTACCGCCTGCGTGCCGTGCCGCCCGAGGGACAGGGCGATGTGAGCGAGAACTCTAACGTGATGTCGGTGGCTGCTGTGCCGATTGACAGAGTCGATATTCTCCCTTCTGCTCCCCAGACCATAACAGCGGGCGGTGAGGTGGTGTTCTCCGCCCAGGCGTATAATGAAGAAGGTGATCTGGTAACGGATGATCCGGTTCATTTCACCTGGTATGCTGAGAATGGAACTATAAACGAGGCGGGGTTATTCAGTGAGACCGGCATGGGCACATACAACGTAAAGGCAAGTTATGACGGCCTGGCATCGGATGAAATAGCCGTGACCGTGGTACCTGGCGAAGTCGACGCTGTTGGCATCACTCCGTCCGAAACGCAGGAGATCGATGCCGGTGATTCAGTTAATTTTTCCGCCTCCGCTTATGATAAATACGGGAACCTGATAACCGATGACCCTGACCAATTCAGCTGGTATGCTGAGGGAGGAACGATAAGCGGGGTGGGAACATTCAGCGAGACCGAACCCGGCACATACAGTGTAACTGCAAGTTACGGCACTGTGGCATCGGATCAGGCAGCCGTGACCGTAAGTGACCCGCACCTGCTCTTCGCCGGAGATATCGAAGACTGCTATGCTGTCGGCGCGGTGAACAGCGTTAAGGACGGGGAAGGCTATTCAGGCGGACTGGTGGGAGTTAACGGCATCAGACAAGAGAGAAATGTTCCCGGGCTGATTCGCAACTCCTATTCCGCCGGATATGTTGGCGATTCCGGGAATTATGTGGGCGGGTTGATTGGAGCGCAGGGAGGCGAAGTCACCGAGGGAGGACCACCCACCCCAGTGGATATCGGAGAGGTTGAAAACTCTTTCTGGGACCAGGAGACTTCGGGACAAACAGCAGGAACAGGATATGGCAGTGAAAACGGCATGACGGGCAAAAATATTGAAGGAATGCTTGACAAAAAAACGTTTACCGATGCCGGATGGGATTTTGATTCTCCCAGACCTGTTTGGTCCATATGGGACGGAATGTCTTATCCCTTCCTGCGTTGGGAAGAAGAATTGGAAGATAAAGAGGTGCCAAAGCCAGACGACGACGATGATGCTGATGATGACGACGACGATGACGACGACGATGACGACGACTGGTATGACTGTTTCATTGCCACTGCCGCTTACGGCACGCCTATGGCCACCGAAATAGAGGCTCTTCGCAATTTCCGTGATGAGGTTTTATTCAGATCAGAGGCAGGAGAAAAGTCTGTGGAAACCTATTATCGCTTAAGCCCGCCTGTTGCCGGCCTGATAAGCCAAAGCAATGCAGCCCGAGCCTTAGTCAGACAAGGACTCCAGCCATTGGTGAAATTCAGCAACAGTGTGGTCAGGACAGATGTAGATAAACAGGTTGAAAAAGAATGAATTTTCAATAGAAAACCAATCTGTCATACCACAAAGCTACTTGCAGTTGAGTTGCTTTTGACCTATCTGTAATGCAACAGTGATAGCGCATTGAATTAACAGACGAAGGGAAAAGCCACCATAAAAATAATTATCAGTTTAACGTTGTTTCTTGATCAAACCACTATTTGAATTAATGAAGAGGATAATATGACTATTGATTGGAGTGATGGAACATGGAAAAAGGCGGCCGGCAGGTGCGCAGGTTCGCGTCGAAAGATCATCATCGCAGGAGACTGGGCGCCGATCCGCATATATGAAAACATACTTCTTGATAACCCAGCCGGTATCTATGGCGATTTACTGCCTGTCATTCAGGATGCCCATTTGCGGATTGTTAATCTGGAAAGTGTGCTGTCCCGTGCGGGAACTCCTCTTTCCAAAGGCGGCCCTAATCTTTGCGGTCCCCCTGAGTGCATTGCCGGTCTTGAGGTCGTTCCGTTCAACGTGGCATGTCTGGCAAACAACCATATCATGGACTATGGTGTTGAAGCATTGAACGAAACGCTTGGAGCTCTTCATTCCCGCGGCATCCGTACCGTTGGTGCGGGCCTGTCGCGAAATGCAGCGATCAGCCCACTTATTATAGATGTGGATGGCGTACGGGTAGGGATTGTAAATTTTTGTGAGGGGGAGGATGGGACGGCGGCAAGAGATGGTGCAGGCGTGTTCGGGTGGGAGATTGACACGGTACTTGAAGTCGTCCGTAAAGTTCGTACCACTGCCGATGTGGTGATCGGTATAGTCCATGCAGGGCGTGAGTATGCTCCGGCTCCTCCGCCTTACCTACAGCGTGTGTTCCGCTCCATATCCCGGGCCGGTGCGGACATTGTTGTTGGTCATCATCCTCATGTTCCTCAAGGGATTGAAGTGTACGAAGGAGTTCCACTTCTCTACAGCCTCGGGAATTTCATATTCTGGCAGATTGCGTCCTCTCCCTTTCAGCGACTTGGTCACCTGGTGTCTCTTGAGTTGACCGACCGAAAATTCACGGGCTTTCATATCGATCCCTATATTCTGGAGGAAGAAGGGATACGTTCCCTGAGAACTTGCGAACGCAGCCGCCTCTTTCAGCATCTCCGGGAAGTGTCAGAAATTCTGGATGACTCCGGTCAAACACGATCTGTCTGGGAGGCCTTTATTGACAGCTTCGGCGAGCCGTTCTGGCGCCGGCAATACGGTGGCATTGCCCCCGTTTTAGCAGATGCCGGGAAAGATTCCAATCAAGCAGCA
>PUNP01000104.1 GCA_003551785.1 Candidatus Brocadiaceae bacterium
CCGTCATACTCAACGCCAAGCAATGTCCAGGCGCCTGCAAATTTCGGGGCTATCTCCAGCACTTTCTGAAAGGCCCTTATCCCTTTTTCGTGTTGTCCTGCATAGTTGTATTTTATTCCAAGATCATACCATGGTTTGAACGAGTATGGGTCTTTCTCGGCAGCCTTCTCCAAATTCGCTATTTGTCTATCTATATCTGTCATGGCATAGCCCTGACTTTAAGTGTTAAAAGCATCTTGCAATTGATGTTTGAAAGGTACCACAGACATTTTTCTTTCCATTCACAACCGCCACATACGCTTTCTACAGCCGATATGGAATCAAATTTAGCGTTGACCAGTGAAATAGCTTCCTTCGCCTTCATAGTGACATTTTCCTTTAGCCCTGTCACATCCAGCACCTTATAATCTATTTTGCTCAAATGATTATTTTTCGTGCAAAGGCCGTCTTGATGGTGGGGGCAACTGAAGCAGAGAACATCACAGCCAGTTATTATTTTTATAACTGTTTGCGGGTCAGAAAGATATCCGATCACCTTTTCCATATTTTCAACGAACTCATCGCTATAACCGTATTTTTGAAACCCCTGTATGCAGAGCAGGTGATGTGCCCTGATTGATATCATAGTTGATTGCATCGGCATGTGGGGAAAAGATAATATCGGCATCAGATTACAGAAGATGATATGAAACAATAACGCTAAAGTCAAGAAAGGGGATAAGCGGTAAGCGACAAGAATTAAATTCCAATCCCAGCTAAAAAAAGTTATGTCACAAAACTTGTTGAACCGACCTGTGAAAACCCCGATTTTTGTCGAATGTCAAATTGTGACAATTAATCATGCCTTCCACCCAGGACGCACCCAGGTCGCCCAGATTGGAAGGACATCGGAAAATGATACCAATACGCACGTAGCAACCCATGATTTGAACCTGGGTTAAATTAAGTGGGCTATGTGGCGAATCTGAAGGTTGTCGTAGTCTCTGACCGAACTTTAGGTCAAATTGGACTAAAGTCTGTGGTGAAGGTTTTGACAGGAGTTAATTTGTTACAATTGCTCTATGGCCGAGGATAAAATGGCTGATTTTCGTAATGAGCCTGTTTTCTTTTTTAGTGTTGCCCGGCATAGTTGTATCTTACCCCAAGTTCATACCACGGCTTTATTGAATATGGGGCTTTCTCGGCAGCTTTCTCCAAATTCGCTATCTGCTTTTCAATGTCGGCGTTATCATTATCCATATCGTTGGCCGAGAAATTAAAGATCCGACAATCTCTGCTTGAAATTATCTGCATAATGAACATCAATGGATTTAAGATGTTCATACACTTCTTTTACCTTGTCCTTTTGGCCCTTTTCCAAATACGCAAATCCGAGGTCACTCCATGACTCCAAATCTTCCGGATCTTCAGAAACAGCATCCATCAGGTTGTCAACTATGGATTGAAGGATTTTTGCACCTTCAGTGTCTTGCCCTTTTTCTCTGTGTGCAGCATACAAAAGAAACCACGCCTCAGTCTTATCCGGACTTATGTTCACTATTCTCTGAAATGATTCTATTGCCTTCTCATACTGACCCGAATGCATATATACATGGCCAAGTTCGTCCAGTGCCTCCATATCTTCAGGATTCCGATTTAATTCTTTTTTGCACGTAGCAATAATACTGTCTATATCTTGCATGGGATGAATTCCTCAAGAGATAAATCAATATAACCGAACCCCAACTACGATAAAGGGTTTCAGCAAAAAAATCAAATGTTGAATGAGATTGATTGCGACGATATATCACGGCACCGCAATCACCATCCCCGCCTTGATATGTCCGTCATCGCAAATCTTTTCTTCATTCGCCTTCTGTATTCTGCGCCACTTACTGCCGTCGCCGTAATGTCTTTCAGCTATCGACCAGAGCGTATCACCCTCCTGCACGGTGTATTCCGGATACACCGCACTATCAGGGATGAGCCCGTCGTATCTTCTGAAGGGTGACGGGGGCAGGTCTATCACCACGTTTTCTTTATCATGATATTCGATTCTGACAACTCTCTTTTCCATGTCTATATGGATCTCATCGTCCATTTTGCAGACATCCTTCGCCAGCACCGTCCAGGTATCGGTATTGATGTTATACATTTCCACATCGGTAAATTTTCCGGTCGGGCTGCCAAAAGGGGAATATGTGATATAATAACCATCTCTGCTCGGATAGATCGTGCAGTGAGTGCTTCTGTGCAGCTCGGCTCCTGTAATATCTCTGACGCTGACGCTCGAAAGGTAAGTTCCGCCGCTGCTGAAAAACATAATTTTATCCCCGTAGGTCCACATGCCTCCTCTGCCCGCCTTGCCTGTATAAAATGAGCCTGTTTTCTCACCGCTAGAGAGACTGTATATATTATAATCACCGGGATAGAGCAGCTTTTCAGCGGTCCGGATAGAGACATACTGGCCGCTCGGACTTACCCCGGCCTGATTGACTGCGATATGTTCTGTGAATTTATGCTCAAAGACTCTCTCGCCATCCTTTTCAACCCACACCGACGGCAGGTAATCTGGATCTTCAGCATCCTGGTCAACATGAAGCTCAAAAGAGTGGGCGGCGGACAGATGCGCAGCGAGAGACAGAGCGACAAAAAACAATACATATCGATTTTTCATGCTAATCTTTCTCCATTCCAGGTGGTGGGGGTGGGAGTTTGAAAGTAAGAGTTTCACTTTCTATCAACTCGTATGTATCTTCATTCCGGCCTTTAAAAGTGACAACTTTCATTTCGGTATCAGTAAACATGGTTTCAGGATAGCCGTGATATCCTTCCTCGTAGTAATCCAACAGCTCAGTTCTTTCGCCTGTATTGACATCATAAATCGCAATAAAGGGCTGTCCCCACCCGGTCGGATACGTGATAAAATATCCTTCCCGACTCTTTTTGCTGCCCGTTGTCGTTTCTGCATAGAGTTTTTCGCCCAGGATATCATAGACTCTGACGACATGAATCCCGGTGCCAGCTGAAACGAAGTTCAGCATTTTATCGCCGTATGTCCATTTGGCGCTGCTTATTCGGCCGGGATCGAACTCTCCGGTGAGCGCTCCATCGGTAAGGCGGAATATTTTGACTTTTTTATAATAAAAATCAAACTCTTGTGACAGATGAATCAGGATATAGTGGCCGCTGACACTGAGTTTTGCGTTCCTGACCCGATAGGGTTTTGACCCTATAAACTCAAAAACGACTTCTCCTTCTTTAACCACTCTGACAGTAGGTATGTCGTCTTCGCACGTATCTTTTTCAATGGAAACGGACTCTTTTTCCGGCTTGGGGGGTAATTTATGTGGCCTGTCAGTTTGCGCCTTACCGGCATCCGTAATCGCGCAGGACGCTATAAGCATGAATATCAAGCAAGTGATTTGTAAAATGGAAATTTTGGGTATATGGTGTTTCATATTGATAATTACTCAACTTCGGTAAATCTTACCCGCTCAGATGTGATGCTATCTGCCTTTTTGAAAGGTGAAGGCGGTAGGTCAACAACTACTTTTTTGCCGTTCATACACCGATGTTTTTCATGCTAATCTTTCTCCATGCCGGGTGGCGAGGCGGGAAGCTTAAAAATAAGCGTCTCGCCTTTGATCAAATCATAAGTTTCCATATCACGATCCTTAAAGGTAGTAACTTTTATCTCTGTATCTGTAAATTTAACATCAGGGTAGCCGTGATATCCATCCTTGAAATAATCATCCAAAAGAACCGTCCTTTCTCCCGTATTCACATTGTAAATGGAGATATAAGGCTGCCCCCATCCGGTTGGATACGCGACAAAATATCCGTCACGCGATTTCTTGCTGCCGGTTGTAGTTTCTGCATAAAGTTTGAAGCCCAGGATATCATACACCCTGATAACATGTATCCCCGTTCCCGCCCCAACGAAGTTTAGTATCTTATCGCCATAGGTCCACCTGACGCTGCTTAACCGGTGGGGATCAAACTCACCTATCAGCTTTCCGTCGACGAGCCGGAATATTTTGACATTGCGATGATAAAAATCAAACTCAAGGTCCAAATAAAGAAGCAGGTAATGTCCGCTGATACTGATTTCTGCCTGTGAAATGCGGTATGGCAAAGACCCTGTAAACTCGAAAATAGTTTCGCCATCTTTGACAACCGTAGCGGTAGGGATATCGTCCTCGCACTTGCCTATTTCAATGGAGGGCATGTCTTTGTCCTGCTCTTCATATGCGATGTCATCTTCCGTGATGGTTTGCGTTGAGTCCTTTTTCTCACCTTCATTTTCATTGCCGGTAAGCTTCCTTTTATAGTTTGGGTTAAGCTCCCTTGCACGCTCGTAAGCTTCTTCTGCTTCGTTTATGCGTCCCGATCCTTCCCGTGCCGCACCTTTCCCCGCCCAGGCAGAGTAATCGCCCGGCTGAAGCTGCGTGGCTCTGGCAAATGCTTCTTCAGCCCGTTCATATTCTTCAAAGCCCAGCATCATCATACCCTTAATAATCCACAGGCTGGGATCATCAGGAATAATACTCACAGCCTGCTTGATCGTATCCAGCGCTTCATTGTATTTTTTCGCGTGGTCAAAGAGTAGCGATGCTTTGTTATGCCATGCTTCGGCAAAATTTGGATTAAGCTCAATCGCCCTTTCGAACGCTTCAAGTGCTGCGTCGTAAGATTCTGTTTCATAATAAGCGTTCCCCAGGTTTAACCATGC